>DATCOK010000499.1:0-2254 GCA_036564765.1 Candidatus Acidiferrum sp.
GGCCATCCCTTATCCAGGTATGCTTTGCCCTGCTTTTCAATTTCGCCCTGGTCCGGCCCCTTGCCGCCGGGCGCGCCCTCCCCATAATCCGCGTACAGACTGTCGACTACATTAGTCCCTTCGGTGACTTGCCCAAACGCCGCAAAACCCATCGAGTCCAGCCGCGCATTGTCATTCAAATTGACGAACACCTGCGTCGTGCGCGTGTTCGGCCCGGCGGTTGCAAATGTGATGTAGTACTTCTTATTGCTCTGCGTGACCGGATCGTCCTGAATGGTGGCTTTGGACCACGCCGCGTTGACTGGCGGATACGCGCTCAGCCCAAACTGCGCCACAAATCCGGTCAGCACGCGGAAGAAGCTGCCTTTGTCATAGAAGTGATGCTTGACCAGATTGTAGAAGCGGTCCGCGCCACGCGGCGCCCATGCGCGCGTCACCGAAACAGTGAAATCGCCCTTGGTGGTTGAGAACTTTACCTGGTAAGTTTCCGGCGCTTTATCTTTCAGCAACGCCGGATGCAGCAGCGCGCGGTCATAGGTCTTGCTAGCCGCCGAGGCGCCCGTCTTGACGGTCGCGGACTTCTGCGCCGTCGAAGATTTCGGTTTCGCCGGAGCAGCGGCCGGAGTCTGCGCGGAAAGCTGCGTTGCAGCCGCGCCTACCCCCAATATGCCAGCGAGAATTGCAATTGCCAGTTTGTTCATTTCCCTTCCCTCAGTTCCCAATTGTTGGCGTAAGAAAATTCTCAGTGCTCGGATTGCGCGCAAAAGTACCTCGCCACCTCTATTTCGCGCTCATCTCGCGGCTGACGCGCTCCACTTCGGTCATCACGCGCAGGGTATTTTCGCCCAAAATTTTTCGCACGTCACTCTCGGAATAGCCCTTGTTGAGTAAGGCTTCCGTAATGAGCGGCAACTTGCTGGCATCTTCCATACCGTAGGGCATGTTCGCCCCGTCAAAGTCCGAGCCCAGCCCGACGTGATCGGCTCCGGCCACTTTAACGGCATGATCAATGTGCTCGATGATTTTCTCAAAGCCCACGCGTGGCAATTTGCCCTGCTCCACGGCTTCGCGAGTCAGCCGGTCGCCCTCGAGCAACTGGCAAGCCTCATCGTCGCCGCACTTCTTCAGCACTGCCTGTTCGATGGCCGCGTTGATCTTGGGGTCGGCTTTTTCCGCGTCTCGAAATTCCTGGCTCAAAAAGCCCACATGATAGTTGATCTGCACCACGCCGCCCTTGGCTGCCAGCGCTTTCATCATCTCGTCGGTCATATTGCGCGGCGCGTCACAAATGGCGCGGCAGGAGGAGTGCGAAGCGATCATCGGCGCTTTGCTGATGGCCAGCGCGTCGGCAAAGGTTTTGTCGCTGACGTGCGAAATATCCACCATGACACCCAGGCGATTCATTTCGCGCACCACGTCCTTGCCAAAATCCGTGAGTCCGTTGTGCACCGCCTTGTCCGTTGAAGAATCGGCCCACTCATCGTTGCCGCTGTGCGTGAGAGTCATGTAGCGTACGCCGAGCGAAGCGTACTTGCGCAGAGTGGCCAGGTCGCTGTTGATCATGTGCCCGCCTTCGACGCCGATGAGCGCGGCAATTTTGCCGTTTTTATGCGCTTCGCGAATTTCTCCCGCCGTGGTGGCCAGCACCATATCCGCGGGATGCTTCCGGACTTGCTCACGGATGGCGTCGATCTGCTCCATCGCGCGACGCACCGCTTCCGGTCCGGTCACTTTGCTGGGAATCCAGACGGAAAAGAAAATCGCGCCGAGCCCGCCCTCCTTCATGCGCGGGATATCGATGCTGCCGTTCGCCGCCCGGGCGCCGATATCAAATTTGCCGTCCAGAAAGCGCTGCGTGGTGTCGTCATGCGTGTCCACCACGATGGAAGAAAAGTGCAGCTTGCGCGCTTTCTCCGAGACGGAAACGGCCGCCAGAGCCAGGCCGGCGACCAGCAGCAGCGACAGTGAGCCGGAAGCAATCACCAATGCACGAGTCATCGATTCTCCAAAGGTACTTTCGCGATGCGAGCGAACGCCAGATTGTAAACGCAAAGGCCCCCGTCGGGGCGTAAATGTTCGCTGATAGTGAGGAAACGGCCGGCGACCCAAATTCATGAAGAGATTCGTTGCCGGAGCGGGCATTGGCCCATACAATACCGCGGGCTCAAAAAGCCGATCGTCAGCGGCCCGAGAAGTACCCCGGAGAGATGACTGCATGAACGATTTTCTACCGCTATTTCTCGCTGTCCAGGCC
>DATCOK010000500.1:0-1653 GCA_036564765.1 Candidatus Acidiferrum sp.
GCGTACGCTTGCCAGGCGGGGCGCCTCTTGCGTGGAGTTGCTTATGACCATCAACGCGTAGCAGGGCGTTTCGGCGGGCGTCGACTCACCCGCATCTGGGCCCGCCGCCTGCCTCTCCGTGAGAACTTTCTTCGGGCACCGCCGCTCGTTTTCCGCTACCCACGCTTCTTGGATATTTCCCGCCTCAATCTGCATCTTCAGAAAGCGGTTTAACCGCGAACGGTCGTCATTGTTCATGTGCACAAACTTCACGCCCATGCCTTTGCCGGGCATGCAGTTGCGCACCACCGCGCGCGCGCGCACTTGCACGCCGGTGGCAATCTCGAACAGTAATTCCAGGACGGAACCATTTGAAGGCGGGCTCTGTGTATGCAGGAACAATCCACCCAAAGCCATCGTGCCCATGCGCGAAACGCCCTGCTGCCCGCCGGAGCGCCAGGCTACGACCATGCCTCGAGGCGCAAATACACGTGGGTGACTTCGCCGATCCTTGGGTTTCTCGTCGATGGCCGGAGTTCCTTTCCTCCAGCCTAGCGTCTCCGACCCGTTTTGCCTCTAGCCCTGAGGTACCAGGTGACCTAAGTACAATCCCCTCACTATGTACAAGTTTGTAACCTTCCAGCCTCCGCTCTAACACCTCTAGCGCGAGGCAATTCTCTATCGCCCCTACTTGGTCTGTGCTATTCGCAAATCGATGCTGTACCGCTGGAAAAATTTTGAGGCTACTGGCGGGAGTGATTTGAAGAGCGTGCGAGGGTGAAAAAATGGTGCGGCTGGTCGGACTCGAACCGACAACGGGGAAAACCCCAGTGGATTTTAAGCCCACCGCGTATGCCAATTTCGCCACAGCCGCACCGGCGACGCGGCCCCCAGAGAATACCACGCTTGCAAACGCGCGGAACGCGCCACCAAGCAGCCCGCCAAAGGCGGGAGGGAAGTCTGCTTTTTCTTCCCTGCACCTCCCGCCAGTTCGGCACAAGTCTGCAAGATTCATTTTAAAGTCGCCACGTCCGGCCTTAAGATGCACCCACGCCTCGCGGAGGAATTTCGTGCCGTCCAATGATCATTTCGACCTGCTGGTAGTCGGTTGCGGCCCCGCCGGCGAAAAAGCCGGAGCGCAGGCCGCCTACTTCGGCAAACGCGTCGCCCTGGTCGAACGCGCCGAGCACACCGGCGGCAGTTGCATTAACACCGGCACCGTGCCCAGCAAAACACTGCGCGAATCCGCGCTCTATTTTTCCGGCTTGAAGCAGCGCGGCCTCTACGGCATCGACTACTCGCTGAAAGAAAATCTCACCATCAACGACTTCATGCACCACGAACGTGAAGTGGTCGAAATGGAGCGTCAACGAATCCTCAAAAATCTCGCGCTGCACCAGATCGAACTGGTGCGCGGCCAGGCCGCTTTCGAAGACGCCCACACCGTGGCCGTCTCTACAGTGACCGGTACCCGCAAACTCCACGGCGACATCATCCTGATCGCCACCGGTTCGAAGCCGCATCGTCCGACCGAAATCGCCTTCGACGACGTGCACACCTTCGACTCCGACACCTTCCTCCAGATGAAGCGCATCCCCAAAAGTCTCGCGGTCATCGGCGGTGGCGTGATCGGCTGCGAATACGCTTCGATTTTCACCGCGCTAGGCGTGGACG
>DATCOK010000501.1:0-7853 GCA_036564765.1 Candidatus Acidiferrum sp.
CTTATCGCCCGAACTCTTCTCCCCGATCCACTCCGCGATATGTTTCCGCGCCTCATCCGGCAGATCATCGAAGCGTGCCCCGGCCTTTTTCTGCGACGCGCTCTTCCACACAATCCACGCCTGCGTATCCACAAACTGCTGCGAGCCTGGCACCTGAAAGCGCACCGCGATCTTGTCGCTCTCCAGCGTTTTCGCCGCGCGCAGCGACAATCCGCTCGCGCTCAGATCCCCGATCAGTCCCGCGTTGCCGCCGTCCACTTCCACGTACGTCGACGCGTTCGGCGCGCGCCGAGCTTGCACCCGCCGCTCTCGCCATGCACGGTCATCACGGCCTTGCGGCTCGTAAATCGGCTCCTCTTCGAAATCATCGCTGTCCGCCTCTTCCGCCGAAGGAGGATTCGCTCCAACCTGCGAATGCTCAGCCGCATTCCCGTTGCGCCCCTGTGTCGCGGGCGACATTCCATTCAAAAATTCCTGCGACCGCTCGGTAAAATCCCCGTGTGTCGCGGTTGACTTCCCCGACCCGTTCGCACCCGTCCCTGCCCGCGCAGCTCCGCTATCTTCGCTAATGTCATTCCGCGTCTGCAGTGCGATCCACCGCAGAATCTGCTCCCGCGCTCCCGACGGCAGATCCACAAACCGCACACCTGCGCGTTTCCGCGTCTCCCCAATCCAGTGAATCTCCCCAACCGCCTCAATCGACTCGAGTTGCCGCGGCAATTGAAACCGAAACTTCAGCGTCTGGTTGCCTACCAGCGCCTGCGCGGTAGCCACGGCCATGCCGCTCTCGCTGATGTCCAGAATGATCCCGCCATTGCGGTCGCCAATCTCAATATATTCAGTGGGTCGGACGGGATAGCGGGTATCGTGGCGCCGTTCGGCAGTCACGGGTGTGCCGGGTGGTGTCCGCGAATGAGGGTCTTGCATGAAGCAGGCTCCGACGTTCGGCGCTGGGCACTGGGCGCACAGATAAGTACTCTGGGCCTCCAGTATACGACGTGCTAAAGCGCCCCGTTCAATATAACCAGGGGACGATTCTAAGATGCACTTTTCGTGCCATAGGTGGCGTGTAATGTAGCGCTAGGGCAGTTGCAAGGAGTTGCGAGCAATGCCCCTGGTAAGGCCCTTCTAGGAAGTAGGAACCACGCTCACGTGGCCCACCGCGAAGCTCCCCGAGATTTTGCGGTCAAATTTCTGGCTCGGCATCCGCATCACCCGCACCAGCAACAGCCGCGTCCGCGGCCCGGTCGTGAATCTGAATTTGTACTCTGACCATGCCGTGCTTCCCGTCAGCGCCTCCGTCGCGCCCAACAATTTTCCCGGTTCATATGCATCCATTACCTGCAGGCTCACCCCGCTATCGGTAGTGAGGCCCTCCGCCCGCATCTGCGCCATAAACTCATAGCTAGTATTCGGCTCCGCCGGAGCAAACTGCAGCACCGCGTCGTACCCCGGATTTTGCGTCCCGTCAAAATCGATCCGCAATTCGCGCCCGCCGCTTCCACCGCCGGGTCCACGAACTGCGTCCTGTGTAACTAGCGCCCCCGCCCTCGGCAATATCCGCCAATCAAATCCGCCGTTCACAATGTCCGTCTGAAAATCTCCGTTGCTCACCAGGTTATCTTTTCCGGGAGGCCGCGGCACCATACTCGGAAATTTCTTTTGCAACGCCGACCACGCCGCAACCGCTGCGCCCACATCCTGCGTTTTGATCAACGTATCCAGATAGTGAAAGGTCTGTTCCACTGCAAACGGCGCGGACAGCTCCAGCAATCGCGGCCACAACATCTCCGCTCCGCTCATATCTCCCCGGTCCACCAGAAAATTCAAATAAGCCACGTAAGCCGCCGGCTCGCTCGGCAGCACTTCGCGGATCACCGCACTCTCTTCCACCTGTGCACCCGCCACCAGAGAAAAAATTTGGTTCGGCGCCACCGTACCGGAGACCAGCACCTTCCGCAACGCCGGCAACGCCTCTTTACTCCTCCCGCGCCGCACAAAAAAGTTTGCCGCCTTCCAGTTCACCTCCGGCGAATTCGGGAACAACTTCTCCGCTTGCGCGAAATACTCCGCCGCCACCGCCGGCTTGCCCGCCCATTCATTCGCCTGCGCCACGTTCACGCAATAACTCGCGTCATACGGCGACAACCGCAAGGCCCGTTCGTACAATTGCGTCACCGCCCCCGGGTCCGCGTTATCGCTATAGATATGCATCAGGTTCGCAAGCGTCGCCGCATACATCGGGTTCCAAGGCTCCCACGCCATGGCCCGCTGCACTGCCTCCGGCGAATTTTTCCGCAAAAAATACGCGCCCACTCCGGCATGCGTCGCCAGAACCACCAATGGCAATATCGCCGCAATCAAAACGTAACGCCACGCGCTCTGTAGCATCCCGTCGCTCATCGCCCTTACGTTACTCCTCCGCGGAACGCGTGCAACCAACCATCGCAACAACTACGGCTTCCATCCTGAAACCGAGTTTTACACGAAAGCTCCGAATCACCGCATACCACCCGTCCCTACCGCAATCTCGGTATTGTTCTCCCCCAGTCCCAACACGCACCATGCCCATTCAGCATCGAACAAGCTTCCGCCGTTTCCAACTGCGCGCACGTTGGACAAACTCCGAGGGAGGGATTTCTTCCGAGCGCCCTGCGGCCATAGCCCACCGCGCGCTGCACAAAACCGCTCATTTAAATGGAAAAGGGTCTACGAGGTTTCACACGCAACCGGCTAGCGCGTGGACCTATGTTATTCTGACAATTCTTCTGGGGCGTGGTCCAACTGGTAGGACACCTCACTGTTAATGAGGACGGTGAAGGTTCGAATCCTTCCGCCCCAGCCAACTCTCTCCGCAGATCCGTTGCCCTCGTCGACCCGCTTGCCCCACACGACGGTTTGTCGCGTGCAAAGTTGGCACGATTTAGGCAAGTATCAGACCGCATCCCGGGAAGGCCTCGGAACCCCAACCCTGAAGTGACCTCAAAAGTTACTCGCCGTCGCCACTGCCCGCCCCAGCCGCAGCCACCTTCTCCGTATCCGTGGTCACCCGCAGCGCCTCAATGTGCAAACCTTTGTTCGCATCAAACCGCTGCTTGCGGTCCAGTCCCTTCACGAACTCGCGCGTCGCCTTGCCAATCGCTCCGCTGATGCTGCTGGCGTCCACCTTCACCGTCCGGCTCTCGGGGCCAATCTTGCGGTCTTCATACTTCAACGTGACGTTATACGTATTCAAAATAATCTCCTATGCCGTCAATATGTGAATTGGGCTGGTCCTTCAGTCTAACCCATTTCGCCCGACGCTTCCCGCTCCGCGCGCCTGCCACCCCGCAGCGAGCACTCATCACCGAATAACCTAGCCCCGGCCGCACTCATCCAATCAAGTGCACCCACTCCTATGATCCCCTTCTCCATCCTGGACCTGTCCCCCATCCCCCAAGGCGCAAACGCCTCCGAAGCCCTCCGCAACTCTCTCGATCTCGCCGGGCACGCCGAATCCTGGGGCTATAAGCGTTACTGGCTCGCCGAGCACCACAACATGCCCGGCATCGCCAGCGCCGCCACCTCCATCGTCATCGCCCACGTCGCCGCTGGCACCGAGACCATCCGCGTCGGCTCCGGCGGCATCATGCTGCCCAATCACTCTCCGCTGGTCATCGCCGAGCAGTTCGGCACCCTCGCCTCGCTCTTCCCCGACCGCATTGACCTCGGCCTCGGTCGCGCCCCCGGCACCGACCAGCCCACCGCCCGCGCCCTCCGTCGCGACGTCGCCACCGTCTCGGACCGTTTCCCCGAGGACGTCCTCGAGCTCCAACACTATTTCGCCGATCCTGACCCCGCTCAAAAAATTCGCGCCATCCCCGGTGCCGGATTGCGCGTGCCCATCTGGCTCCTCGGCTCCAGCCTCTTCAGCGCCCAACTCGCCGCCCATCTCGGCCTGCCCTTCGCCTTCGCGTCCCACTTCGCGCCCGCCGACATGCTCGAAGCCCTCAAACTCTACCGCCAGCTTTTCAAGCCCTCTGAACAACTCGCTCGCCCGTACGCCATGCTCGGTATGAACATCATCGCCGCCGCCACCGACGAAGAGGCTCGCCGTCAATTCTCCTCGCTCCAGCAATCCTTCACCTGGCTTCGCCGCGGCATGCCCGGCCAGGTTCCCCCGCCCATCGATGACATCGACGCTTTCTGGTCGCCGGTGGAAAAAGCCCTCGCCAGCCAGACTCTCCTCGTCTCTGCCGTCGGTTCACCGGAAACCGTCACGCGCCGCGTGCAGAATTTTCTCGATCTCGCCAATCCCGACGAACTGATCATCACCGCGCACATCTACGATCATAAAGCGCGTCTCGAATCCTTCGAACGCGTCGCTGCCCTCCGCGCCTACCTCAAAACCGCGGGATCCGAAGTCGCCGTCTAGCAGCTCGCGCACCTCACGCGCCTCCAAAAGTTAAATCTAGAAATCGTCAATGAATCCGGCCATTCCACACCCAGCCCCACCTCCGTGAGTTGACACATCTCCGCGAATGTAGAACATTGCTTGCGGCACATTTCCTTCGTCTCCCCGGGACCGCCCAGAGGTTTTCCAGAAAATGGTTGGAACCAGCATCTCCCATTACGTAGTCATCGAAAAAATTGGCGGCGGCGGCATGGGCGTGGTCTACAACGCCAAGGATTCCCGCCTCGGCCGCAACGTCGCCCTCAAATTTCTTCCCGATGGTTTCACCCCCGACGCTCTCGCCGTCGAGCGCTTTCGCCGTGAAGCCCGCGCCGCCAGCGCCCTCAACCACCCCAGCATCTGCACCATCTACGACATCGACGAACACAATGGCCAGCCCTTCATGGCCATGGAGTTGCTCGAGGGCCAGACTCTCAAGCACCGCATCTCCGGCAAGCCGCTCGGCATCAACGAACTTCTCGAAATCGGCATTCAGATCGCCGACGGCCTCGACGCCGCTCACGCCAAGGGCATCGTCCATCGCGACATCAAGCCTGCCAATATTTTTCTGGTCACTCGCGGCTCCGCAAAAATTCTCGACTTCGGCTTGGCCAAGCTGGTCACCCAACGCCAGCTCGCCGACTCTTTCGGCGGCGGCTCCATGGCTTCGCAAACCCAACTTGCCGGCGCCGACATGCTGACCAGCCCCGGCAGCTCCGTCGGCACGGTCATGTACATGTCCCCCGAGCAAGCCCGCGGCGAAGAACTCGACGCTCGCAGCGACCTTTTCTCTCTCGGCGTGGTGCTCTACGAAATGGCCACCGGCGTCGCCCCCTTCTCCGGCGCCAGTGTCGCCCTGATTTTTGACGGTATCCTGCACTCCGTGCCCGCTCCGGCCACTAAGCTGAATCCGCGCTTGCCCATCGCCGTCGAAAATCTCTTATCCAAGGCCCTCGAAAAGGATTCCGATCTACGCTATCAGACCGCCGCCGAACTTCGCGGCGACCTGAAGCGCATCAAGCGCGATCTCGACTCGAACCGCCGCCCATCAACGGAAAAATCCGATTCCTCCGCCACGCATCCCTCCGCCGGCGCACCCTCCAAAAAATCGGTCGCCGTGCTTTATTTCGAAAATCAGAGCGGCGGCAAGGAAGACGAATACTTCCGCGACGGCATGACCGAAGACATCATCACCGAGCTCTCCAAAATCACTCAGCTGCAGATTTTCCCGCGCTCCGAAATGCTCGCCTTCCGCGACAAGCAAACTTCCGCGCCGCAGATCGGCCAGCAGCTCGGCGCTGCCTTTATTCTCGAAGGCACCATCCGTCGCGCCGGCAACCGCCTGCGCATCACCGCGCAACTCGTGGAAAGCTCCACGCGCCATTCCGTCTGGGCCGAGCGTTACGACCGCCAGCTCGAGGACGTCTTCGCCATTCAGGACGAAATCGCCCGCAGCATCGCCCAAGCCCTGCGCATCACCCTCACCCCTCAGGAAGAAAAAATCATCGGCCTCAAGCCCACTGAGAATACCCAGGCCTACGACTTTTATCTGCGCGGCCGCAGCTATACCCGCCGTGAAAATATGGACTACGCCCTGCAGATGTTCGAGCAGGCCATCCAGCTCGACAAAAATTTCGCCCTGGCCCATGCCGGCATCGCCTATCTCTGCGGTCTCATCTACGAAGTCCGCGAGCAGCGCCCCGAATGGATCGCTCGCGGCCTCACCGCCTGCGACCGCGCCATGGCTCTCGCGCCTGACCTCCCGGAAGTAATGGTCGCCCGCGCCCGTCTCTTCTACGCGCAAAAAAAATACGATGAATCCGAATTAATGGCCCGCCGCGCCATCGAACGTAAACCCGACTGCGACGGCAGCTGGAATATTCTGGGTCGAGCGCTGATGACCCAAAGTAAATATGAGGAAGCCGCGAAAATCGCCGAGCAAGCCCTGGAAGCCAACGGCGACGACTACAATACTTACATCCCTTATCAACTTTCATTCGATCGTCTGGGCCGCAAAAAAGAATCCGAAAGCGTTCGCCAGCGCATGAACGCCGTTCTCCGCCAGCAGTTGGAGTTGGTTCCCGAAGACGTCCGCGCCCGCATCCTGCTCTCTTCCAACCTCGCCGCTTTCGGCGAAGCCGAAGAAGCCGTGCGCCACCTGCAAACCGCCGTGGCCCTGCGCCCCAACGACGGCAACACCTTGTACAACGCCGCCTGCACCTACGGTGTCCTGCACCGCAAATCCGAAGCCCTCGAAACCCTGAAAAAAGCCTTCAGCGCCGGCTATGGCAACGTAAACTGGGCCGCCCGCGACTCCGACCTCGACGTCCTACACGACGACCCCGAATTCCAGAAACTAGTCGGCCTCGACCCCAACGCCACATCCTGACCCCGTCCCGTCTCGGTACCCCGCACGACGGTTTTTTGCGGCGATTTTGGTAATGGAGTAAAACATTTTGATGTGGATACTTGCCAGTCGTAATGATCTGAATTTGCAAACAGAAGAAACTCAAACTACTCCGCGATCACCAGCAGCCTGCTCGAGCACCACGATTCTTTGAGATTCTCGCAACAAAAAAAGTCTGTCGTCGTGCTGCCAGCAAAGTTCAGCGCCGTATCTCAAAAACTCACTCGCGCCGAAAACTGAAACGTGCGCGATCCGATGCGCGGCGACGTTGCCAGCGGCGAACCGAATGTCGGATTCGGCGTTGCTACATACACCGGCTGCGTGTCATCCGGCTGGCTGGTCGTGTACTGAATGTTGTCCACCGCGTTCTGCTGGAAATTCGGATGGTTGAACAGATCGAAACCCTCGCCCATCAACTTCAGCCGAATTCGTTCCGTCAGTGCGAACGTGCGCGCCACGCTGAAATCCACCACTTCTGTTCCCGGGCCGCGGAATCCGTTGTAAGGCTCCCCCGGTACTACCGAGAAATTGATCGTCGAACTATCGAATACCGCGGTGTACGGCCGCCCGCTCGCGAGCGTCACCACCGACGCAAACGTGAAATTCCTCAACGGCCGCCATTCCGGTGACCACGCCCCATTCAGCACAAAGCGATGCGGCTGATCCAGTTGCGACGGCCCCCGTTCGCTGCGCTGGTCGAACTGATTGAAGTAACCGGTGCCTTGATCGATGGTCTTGGAAAAGGTATATGCCAGCCCGCCGGTAAATTGTTTACCGACGTAGCGCCAGGAAACCAGCAGGGCGTGGTAAATCGATTTTCCCGAATTGTCCACCGCGTTGATCGTCCCGAAATTCGGGTTCAAAATACCATCGATGGCCTCGAATTCCGGCACCACGAAGCTCTTTCCATTGGGCAACGTCACCGTGGCCGTCGTGAAGCTGCCTCCAAAGCTGGGCTGCAAGCTCGGCGGCACCAGGTTCAGGTCCAATCCAAAATTCCCGTTCGCCTGCCGC
>DATCOK010000502.1:0-4456 GCA_036564765.1 Candidatus Acidiferrum sp.
AGCGTCTCCTGGCGTCGAACATCAATCAGATGCCGGTGGTCAGCGTCTCCGGCGATGAGGACGCGCAAGTGATCGGCATGGTGACGCGCGATTCGATTCTGCGCGTGATGCAAACGCGCGCGGAATTGGGCACGCCGGCCATCGCGAAGTAACGCTGGTCATCTTCGCAATGCTACATTTTCAATCGCTCTAGCTGGGCGCATCCAATAAAAATCACTCGTTCAATTTGTCGCTTCGCCGCTTTTGCAATCGCACTGGCACACCGTTTTTTGGCCGCAAAGTGATCGAAGCCATCGGTACAATCTGGGCGCCCGGCATCAGGATCAGGCGAAACTGTTGCGCCACGGCCGCCAGCACCAGCGTTCCCTCCATCAGCGCGAACATATTTCCGATGCACTGGCGCGGCCCGCCGCCAAATGGGAAATATGCGAAGCGTGGCAAACGCTTCTGCAAGTCTCCGGCCCACCGTTCCGGTAGGAATTCTTCCGGCGCCTCAAACCATCGGGGATCGCGCTGAGTAGTCCACTGTGCAATCGCCAAGCCTGTTCCGGCCGGCACCGGATAGCCGGCAATTTCGTGGGCCTCAATCGCCAGCCGCGCCATGCCCCACGCCGGAGGATACAGGCGTAGCGACTCGGTGATGACCTGCCCGGCGTAAACCAGCCGAGGCAAATCGTCCATCGTGGGAGCACGTCCGCCGAGCAACGCGTCTAATTCTTCGTGCAGTGTTTTTTCTATGTGTGGGTGCGTCGCGAGCAGCCACCAGGTCCACGCCAACAAATTCGCGGTCGTCTCATAACCCGCCAGGAACAAGGTGAGCATTTCGTCGCGCAGTTGCCGGTCGTCCATTTGCGAGCCGTCTTCGTCGCGCGCGGCCAGCAGCATGGAAAGCAAATCGCCGGCGTCGCGTCCAGAAGTGCGGCGCTCCGCGATCATGCGGTAGACCACTTTGTTGAGCCTGCGGATCGCCAGCGTGGTCTGAATATTTCGAGGTGTAGGGAGCCACTTCGGGGTGAAAATCAGCCGGCGAAAATCGGAACTGAAATTCAGCAACAAGGTGATTGTCTTGCCAATTTCGCGCGCGTCGTTCGAAACGTCGGCGTCAAACAGTGTCTTGCCCACGATCTGCAGGGTCAGCTGCATCATTTCTTGATGTGCGTCGCGCTCCTCACCGTCCTGCCATGAGGCCATCATGCGTTCGGCATATTCCACCATGGTGTCGGCGTACGCGGCGATGCGCGCGCGGTGAAACGCCGGTTGTGCCAGCCGTCTCTGGCGCAGCCAGAAATCCCCTTCGCTGGTGAGCAAGCCATTTCCAAAGATTCGTTTGTTGGCCTGAAGCACTCGGTCCTTCACGAACTTTCGCGGATGATGGACCAGCACGTCTTCGATGTAATCCGGATGGGTGATCAGATAGGTGCGGAAATGCAGGAAGCGCAAGCCTACGATGTCGCCATACTCGCATGCCGCTGCGGCCAGAAAATTCAGGGGATCGCGCCGGAACGGGCTGAACACGCCGTCCAGCGCGCCGCGTTCCGGTCCAGGAGGAAATTTCAAGAGCTACACCTTGCGTTTTTCTGCGCGCAGTGCGAACCCGCCGCTGCGGCTCTCTATATCCACGTTAGCAAATCCTACGGCGGCTAACCTGGGGGCCAATCGCTGCGATGATACCGGCACAAATGTGCTTCGAAAATGTAGCGCTCGGGTCAGCCAGCCATTGTCAATTTCCAACGCCGCAAAAATGCCTCCCGGCCGTAGCACACGAGAAATCTCGGCGAACGTCACGTCTTGCGCTTCCGCGGATCGCAAATGATGCAGGACCAGAACGGCAATCGCGCTCGTGAACGTTCCCGATGCAAACGGCAGTGCCGCCGCATCGCCTTGCACCACGACCGCGCTAATTTCCGTGCGCAATTTCACGCAAAAGTTGTGACTGTATTCCAGGCTAGTGACGCGACTCGCCCGCCGCGTCAATTCTGTAGTCGCCGCTCCAGGCCCCGCACCAACTTCCAAAACATGCTCGCCGAGATTCACTTCTTGCAGCAACCAGGGCAGCCAGCGTTGCTCCGTCATGCGCCGCCAAAACCCCGAAGCGCAGAACCAGTTCTCCAGGCCGTTCATGATTGTAATGATGCCACAGCGCGCGTAAACCGCGGCTACAACATGGCGTGGATACGGCGCAGGGCCGACGCAAACTGATCGGCGTTGTACGCAGAAGGATTCTCTAATTGCTGAAACAGGCCGTTGATGGCGTCGCGCACTTGCTCGGCGTTAGCAGGCTTGGCTTCCTTGCTGTAGGAGATATATAGCGAATCGATGGCCATGGTGGCTTGTTCGGCGGCGCGTTCATCGGCCAGCGAAATCGTTTCGGCGTCGTTCGTGATTTGCTGCAGCATGCGCAGCGCGATGCCCTGATCGTAGCTCATCGACGCCAACCGCTCGGCCATGCGCTGCGCGATCGGTTCCGCCGCAACCGCTTCCGCCGCCACCGCGGTGCGATCGGGATTCAGCGTGCTCATGTTTTCCGCCAGCGTGGCCAAATGCTTTTCGAGCTCTTGTGCCGCGCCGGCATCCACTTGCTTCGCCAGCAAACGAAACACCACGTAGCGCGATTCATTCCAGGCGGGATCACCAGGACGGCGCCCCGCATACTCATGCGCCTGGCGCCAGCTATCTCTTGCTGGGACCAGCGCGTGGTGGCAAGCGAAGCACGATAACTCCGAATATTCCGGCCACACATCTTTTTTGTCGTAGCGTTCGCCCTTGGCGCGCCAGCTCAACCGTTCGAGCGAAGCGCGCAGTTGTACCGCCTGGCCCGCGCTCCAATCGCGCACCCCGCTCCACGCGCCATCTTCAACCGGCTTGCTTGGCGCCGCTTCACGCGGCGTCTTCCAGTGCCGCGGTTCCACAGCGGAAAAAGAATCCAGCTCAAAATAGAGATCGGGGTGGCCAGCCGCGATCATCTCGTGATCCACAAATTTATTTTGCGAGCCAAGATGGCACTCCAGGCATTTTTCCGTGCGGTGGATCACGTTGCGGGTATCGGCCATACCGCGCTCTACCGATTTTTCGTGCGTCCACTGCCGCTCAGTGTGCGGGCCCAGCCAGGCCGAAGATGGCCCATGGCAATTTTCGCAGGAGACGCCTTCGGACAGTTCGAACGGTCGGCCGCGTTGCGCCGCCGTAGTGTAAAGCGTGTGGCACCCGAGGCACTTCGGCGCTTCCTCGGCCTTCGTGCCCAGTTTCAAAATGCGCGCCATGCGTTCACCGACCTCGCCGGTCAGCGCCTGATACGCCTTGCTGTGTTTGTCCTTGATGATCCAGGTGGAATATTCGTTCTGCAGGATGCGGCTGTCCGCGACAGGCTTCACACTCCCGTGGCAACTGGTGGCCGCGCAGGAACCCGGCCCGAGGTATTTTGGCGTTTGATCGTCCGCCGCGCGCAGTGAAACGGGCAAAATGGAGACCCAGAGAAATATGGCACACAGCACCGTGCCGCGGTTAGATTTGACCAATTTGTGCATGCAGGAAGTTCCAGCGCCGCAACGAGTCTGTTCGCTTATATCGTCAGCCGCGGGCCTTCGTCAACGAATGCGTTGCCTTTTTCGCTCCCTGCCGCTAAAAGCCAAAGTCCGCCTGTTTACACTTTTCTACCCTGTAGTAGTATGCGGATGACCAATCCACTCACCGCGCGCCGGGCCGCATGATTTCCGGCGCAAATGCACTTGAAACGGGCGCCGTGATCTTCGACGACCTTCGAGCTATTCAAACTCGCCACGGTTTTCTGCCGAAAGCGGAGCTGGAATCGCTGTCGCAGCGCACGCAGATCCCGCTTTACCAGATTCATAGCGTCGCCAGTTTTTATCCGCACTTCCATCTGGCTGTTCCGCCCAAAGCCGACCTCCGCGTTTGCGCGGACATGAGTTGCCATCTCAACGGCGCTTCCGACTTGCGCGCTTCGCTGCAGGCGGCGTTCTCCTCTTCACGGGCCGAGGACGTGTTGATTCGCGATGTCTCCTGCCTGGGCCGCTGCGACCGCGCTCCCGCGATCTCCTTGAACGATCACATTTTTACTAATATCAGCGCGGCATCCGCGGAACAGCTGACGCGCGCGGTATTGCGTGGCGAGCATTTTGAAGAAGTCCATCGTGCGCCGGTGCCGGTAGCCTGCAAGTCCGACCCGTATCCGGCGCGCGCCGACCGTTATGCCGTCACGCAAAAATTAGTACAAACGCAAAATTTCGACGGCGTCCTTGCCGCGCTCAAGGAAGCGGAGCTGCGCGGCATGGGCGGCGCCGGTTTCCCCACCAGCGTGAAATGGGACCTGGTTCGCAAACAAACCGATCCGGTGAAGTACGTCGTCTGCAACGCCGACGAAAGCGAGCCCGGCACCATCAAGGACCGCTTCATCCTCACGCATATTCCACACCTAGTGATCGAAGGCATGATCCTCGCC
>DATCOK010000503.1:0-1901 GCA_036564765.1 Candidatus Acidiferrum sp.
CTTCCACACCGCGCGTGTAACCCGGCTCCTGCGGGTAGGCGCTATGTAAAAAGCCCCACGAAAAGGCCGGTAAAATTACCGCCAATACTCGCGACTTGGTCAGGCGCTCGACGAAGGGAATGGCGAACAAGCGAAACAGAAATTCTTCGCTGGTCGACGCCAACAATCCGATCGCTACGCCGGTGATCCACGGAAAAGATGTGTTCACCGCTTCCGAATAGTTGATGTCCTGCGGCGCCCAGATGCCCACTTTGCTGCCAAACATGTAGAACGCCACGATGAAGCCGATGTGTGCGGCGGCCATTGACAGCCCCACGACGGCGGAGGAAAAAAACTCCTTCGACTGCAGCCCGCGCAGCGTCAACATTTTGTTGAGTCGCACGCGATCGGGTTGCGACGCGCGGTAGAGGGGCTCGGCGCCGGGCATCACCAGCGTTACGGAAAGGGCCGTGAGCACGGCCATGACCGCGGCGATCAGAATCTGCATGGTGACGAAGGTGCTGTACGACGCGTGCGTATCGTAGCCGGCGCGAATTTGTTGCCATTGGTTCAACTGCATGAAAAAATACAGCGCCGCGACGACGCCGCCAAGGCGGATCGCGCCCATCCAGTCCGCCTGCCCCTTGCGCCACAGCGAAATGCCCACCCACAGCGCGCTGCCCATCAGCAGGATGTACGGAATAATAGCGATCTGGTTGTACAGAAAGTTGGTTGAGCGGAGCTGCTTGTAACTGCGTTCCCAAGCCTCCGGCACTTTCAGATACTCTTCGCTGCTGCCGATGCGGTCGCCTTGCACCACCACGTTCAAGCGGTAGGGCGCATCCTTCGCGCGAAATCCGCGCTTCTCCCAGGTGAACGACCAATCCAGGCGGTTCGGCCGTTTTGTGGAGTTGCTCTCTTCCGGCAGCAATTCCCAGCCGGACTTTACATTCAGTTTGTCTTCTAGAAAAATTTCTGCGACATTTTGTGCCGCGGCGCGTTCCAGAGTCGCGCCTGCGCGCGCTTCTTCCACGTGGTGCTGGTACCCGACGATCTGCCCAGCGGGACTTACGCGCACACGGAACTCTTCTTCCTGTTGCGGCTTGAAAAAGCGCACGTCCCAGTACCAGATGTTCAGCTCCGAGGACATCAGCTGATTCGCGGTCTCGAGGCCGGTTTCGCGCTCCAGATAGGTTTTGGCGTTGTCGTCCACATTGAAAACGATCGCCGATTGATAACTTCCCGCATCTTCTCCAAGACCCGAGAGGAACTGCCGTGCCCGCGTAAGGGCTTCTCCGCGCGAAACTTTGAAATTGACCGAGGCTTCCGGGAAGGCCCGGAAATAATATTTGTAGGCGAACAACGCGCCCAGAATTCCGGCGACCACCCACAAAATCAGCGCTCGCTTGTTCGCCGCCGTCAACCGATTCGTGTCCACGAATCCTCCGCGCAATTCACTATCGCAACCGGGCGTCCTTATTACCCGGACGAGTGCCGCGCACGCCAAATTTGCGTGCTTACCCGCTGCGGCGGGTGGGAATGTTGCTGAGCAGCGACGACCAAATCACGCTCTGCGAAAAACATCGCACTCACTCTAGGATACGTAAGAAACCAGCGCAAGTTTCGTTCTTCCAACCGCTTATAAGGAGTTCGGTATGCTCAAAATGGTATAAAGGTGAGAGAACTTTTCCGTAATCAGGCAATCGCTGAGGCCGCGCCGTTCCGTGCCTCGAAACGGAAGCGTTTTTCCACTGTGCCTGCCCAAACTCTGACCACTGAAGTGCGCATGATCAAAGGCGTCGGCCCGCAACGCGCCGAGTTGTTGGCCAAGCGCGGCATCCATACGCTCGAAGACCTGTTGCACTACCTGCCGTTTCGCTACGAAGATCGCATTCATTTTTCCAACATTAAGGATATTCAGC
>DATCOK010000504.1:0-3251 GCA_036564765.1 Candidatus Acidiferrum sp.
CTATAAGGCCGGCTTTGGCGGCGACGTAATTGGCCTGGCCAGCGTTGCCCATTTGCGCGACGACGGAGGTGACGTTGATGATGCGGCCTGCGCGCGCGCGCATCATGGTGCCGAGGGCCTGCTGGATGCAGAGATGGGCGCCGGTGAGATTGGTGCGGATGACGGCGTCCCAATCGTCAGGCTTCATACGCACGGCGAGGCCGTCGCGGGTGATGGCGGCGTTGTTGACGAGAATATCGAGGCGTCCGAATTTCTCGGTGACCTGCTTGAATCCAGCTTTGACCTGTTCGGCGTCGGCGACATCCATTTTCACGGCGAGGGCTTCACCGCCGGCGGCGGTAATTTCGCCAACGAGCAAGGCGAGTTTTTCTTCGGTGCGGGCGGCGACGGCGACTTTCGCGCCAGCGACGACCAGGGCTTGCGCAGTGTCCCAGCCGATGCCTTGGGAGGCGCCGGTGACCAGCGCGACTTTGTCTTTCAAGCTGAACATGATTCGAACTGCTCCCCTGAAGCGCCACTACCTTAACGCAAATTGCGGCGCGAATGCTTTTGCGGCGCGTTTTTTCAGGCGGCGTCGGAACGCGCGCCGGCAATTTTCTCGACGGTCTTGAGCAAACTTTTTTCGTCTTCGACGTTTAAGGTGGCGACGGAGCGCTCGATCTGGCGCAGCAAACCGCTCAGAACTTTTCCGGGGCCAACTTCGACGAAAGTGTTGACGCCTTCTTCGATCAGGAGGCGCACGGATTCTTCCCAGCGGACCGCGGTGGAAACCTGGCGTATCAAAGCTTCGCGGGCGGCTTCGCCGGTTTCGATGGTATCGGCATCGACGTTGGTGACCAGCGGGACGCGTAGATTGTCGAAATGAATTTTTTCGAGGTCGCGCGCGAGTTTTTCCTGCGCGGGCATCATCAACGCGGAGTGGAACGGCGCGGAGACGGCGAGGATGGTGGCGCGCTTCGCTCCGGCCTGGGAGGCCAGTTCGACGGCGCGTTTTACGGCGTCGGCGTGACCGGAGATGACGGTCTGGTCCGGCGAATTTAAATTGGCGGGGGCGCAGACTTCGCCATCGGCGGCGCGTTTGCAAACGTCGGCGACGACTGCGGGCGAGAGGCCCATGATGGCGGCCATCGCGCCTTTTCCGGCGGGTACGGCGTCCTGCATGTAGGTGCCGCGCTTGCGCGCGAGGCGCACGGCGTTTGAAAATTTCAGCGCGCCGGCAGCGACAAGCGCGGAATATTCGCCGAGGCTGTGACCGGCGACAAAATCGGGGGCCAAACCTTTTTCTTCGAGCACGCGGTAGGTGGCGACAGAGCAGGTCAGGATGGCCGGCTGGGTGTTGGCGGTGAGCTTCAAATCTTCTTCGGAGCCTTCAAAACATATTTTGGAGATGGAAAATCCCAGCGCCTTGTCGGCTTCGTCAAACACGTCTTTGGCGACCGGATACATGTCCGCCAGTTCCTTGCCCATGCCGGGATACTGAGAGGCTTGCCCGGGAAATACAAATGCAACTTTGCCCATTGGTTTTCCTGTCTTGACCTGTGTTGCGAGACTAAACGCGGACGCCGGAACGGTCTGGGTGTACCGCGGCGGCCGAGAGTTCCTGTTCAATCTTGTCGTTCATTTGCGCGCGCGCGAGACCGGCGGCGACGCGAATCGCGTTCTTGATGGCCTTGGCGTTTGAACGGCCGTGAGCGATGACGCAGACGCCGCGCACGCCCAGGAGCGGAGCGCCGCCATATTCGGTGTAGTCGATGGTCTTCTTCAGGCCCTTGAGAGCGCCGCGCGAAAAAAGAAAACCAACCTGAGATGCGAGCGAACTTTGAATCGATTTTTTCAGCAGGCCGAAAATCTCCAACGCCAGGCCTTCGCAAATTTTCAATGCGATGTTGCCGATGAAGCCGTCGCAGACGATGACGTCTACGATGCCCGAGAAAAGGTCACCACCTTCGACGTTGCCGACGAAGTGCACCGGGCTTTTTTTGAGGCGGGTGTAGACCTCGCGGGTCAGCTCGTTGCCTTTAATTTCTTCTTCGCCGACGGACAAGACCCCGACGCGCGGGCGGCGGTTGCCAAAGGTGGCGCGATAATAAATTTCGCCCATGACCGCGAACTGAACGAGGTGCTCGGGCTTGGAATCTACGTTGGCGCCGACGTCGAGAAGTACCGAGATGCCGCCCTTGGCGTTGGGAAACGGGGCGGCCAGGGCCACGCGATCGACGGACTCGAGGGTGCCGAGCAAAAATCGCGCGACGGTCATGACCGCGCCGGTATTTCCGGCGCTGACCAGGCCATCGGCCTTGACTTCGCGCACCAGCCGCGCGGCGACGTGCACGGAACTGTCTTTCTTGCGGCGAAAGGCTTGCGCCGGATGATCCTGCATGGTGATTACTTCGCTGGCGGGCACCACTTCGATGGTCAAGCCGCCGGTGTCATGCTTGGCGAGTTCGGCGCGCACAGCGTGGGCGTTGCCGACCAGCAAAATACGGACGCCGTGCTCGCGTGCAGCCAGCACACTGCCCTCTACTTCGGGCCGGGGCGCGTGATCTCCGCCCATGGCGTCCACAGCAATTGTGATCATGGAATTTTTATCCGCAGGTTACGGCAAATGCGAGTTAGGCCGACTCTTGGGCGGCTTTGCCCTTGTAATAGCCGCAGTGCGGGCAAACCTGGTGCGGCTGTTTCATTTCGTGGCAGTTGGGGCACTTGCCGAGCGCCGGCTTGGTCAGAAAATCATGAGCCCGCCGGGTGCTGGTGCGCCGCTTGGAATGCCGTCGTTTAGGGTTAGGCATGACACTACTCCTTGTTCCGCGCGCTGGCGGAGATTAATCGGGCCTTTTACAGCCCGGAAACTATTGTTTTTTCAGCCAGTCTTGCTTGAGGCGCGCGAGCGGGGCCAACCGTGGGTCCGTCGCGTGGGTCTCACACCGGCATTCTTCGTGGTTCAGGTTTGCGCCGCAATTGGGGCACAAGCCCCGGCAGTCGCTCTGGCAAATCACCTTCAAAGGCAATGCCAGCAGCACCTGCTCTTTCACCACATCGGCCAGGAAGAGACCTTCACCCTGGAAGAATCCAATCTCGGTATCGTCGTCCTTCAGCCGGTCTTCTTTCGGCTTCTCATCTTTCGGCAACGGCGCATAGAACAGATCGAAAGCGCGGTTTACTTCCTCCACTACCGGCTCCAGGCACCGCGCACACTGCAACTCGATCTTCGTGTCGAGCTGGCCTTCCACGCGAATCTGCCCTTCCAGCAG
>DATCOK010000505.1:0-6204 GCA_036564765.1 Candidatus Acidiferrum sp.
CCGCTTCACCACTCCGACTGCTTCGTTCGAACGGATCGACCTCCCCGCCGCGCAGCCGCTCACCTGCGAAACAATCGGTGATCCCGCATTGCTTCGCAGCGCTTCCTTCAGCGCCCAGGATTGCCGCGCCGTACAATTTCCCGGCGCGACCTTCGGACTCGGACTCGGCGCCTTCGGCCACAATTTCGACGACGCCCGCGAACGCTTCGGAGAATTTCTCGCCGTGGCCGGTTCCGCGGCCTATCTCCCCACCGACGGAACCAACGTCCCCGACTTCATGGTCTCCAGCGGCGACCTCGTCCCCGAACTTCACACCCTCTACGGACTCCGTTGCACAGGCACCTTCTCGCATCTGCTGCGCTTCGAGGCCCTCGCAGTCGCTGCGCCAATCTCACTCGCCGACCTTTTGCGCACCGCATTCGAAGTCGCCGCCTCCCCCAACATCGGACTGGTGATCGTTGCTGAATCAGCCGGCCTCGTCGGCGCGGCTCTGCGTCGTTCTCCCGCGGTGCAACCTGCCGCATTTCAATATCCGGAGATTCGCACCTGGCTTTCTTTCTCCACCGAACGTCTTTACTCCCGCTCCCTCGCGCTCGTCGCGGGCCTAGCTTCGTTGCAGCCTTCTGGGCCATTCGCTGCCCTGCTTCGTCCGCCAGGCGCAACACCCGATTTGTCCGGCCACTTCCACGCCGCCGCTTTTTCCTACCGCCCCTTGCCGAAAGGCGCGATCGATCTGAAATCCACGGTAACTTCGCTCTTCGAATCGGAAAACCTTCAAGGCGTTCTTCATCTGCTGACCGACGACCGCCAGAGCGCCGGCCCGCAGCAAAGCGAATTCGTCCGCGGCGCGTGCTGGCTCGCCCCAGTTACGGTGGCCCAGTGAGAGCCCTCCGCCGATGAGCCTACTGATCGGCACCTTCACCATCGGTTTTATCCTTTCGCTTCTAGCCCTCGGCGTCTTCATCAGCTTTCGAATTTTCGCCTTTCCGGATATCACCACGGACGGCTCCATCACCCTCGGCGCCGCTGTCGCTGCCACCCTCCTGGCTCATGGCGTTAATCCTCCCCTGGCTTCGCTCGCGGCCTTTGGCGCAGGCCTCGTCGCCGGCGCCTGTACCGGCACACTCCACACCCGCTTCAAGATCAACTCCCTCCTCTCCGGCATCCTCGTAATGACCGCTCTCTATTCCATCAATCTTCACGTGATGGGCCGCAGCAACGTCCCGCTCCTCACCGTAAACACCGTGGTCACCCAAGCCGAACGCATCGGTCTCCGCATCGCTGGCGGCCTCACCTCCTTCAATCTCGCCGGCTGGCAGGTCAGCGTCCGCGACACTTCGGTCCTCTGCGCCATTCTCCTCGCCGTCGTCCTCGCCAGCACCCTGCTCTATCTTTTCCTCCGCACCAATCTCGGCATGGCCATGCGCGCCACCGGCGACAACGTGCAAATGATTCGCGCTCTCGGCGTGAACGACGGCACCATGATCGTCTTCGGCTTGGCCATCTCCAACGGACTGGTCGCGCTCTCCGGTGCGCTGCTCGCGCAATATCAGGGCTTTGCCGACGTCGGTATGGGCATCGGCATGGTGGTCTGGGGCTTAGCCAGCGTCATCATTGGCGAAGCGTTGGTCGGCACCAATCAACTGGGCCTTACCATCATCGGCGCCGTGATGGGCTCCGTTCTTTTCCGCCTGATGGTCGCCGTCGCTTTACGTTGGGGACTCAGCCCCAACGACTTGAAACTCATCACCGCCGTGTTCGTCTTTTGCGCTCTCATCGTTCCGCAGTTCCTGCGCAAGGCTCGCCTACGGAGCGCTCATGCTTGAAGTTCAGTCCATCGCGAAAACCTTCAACCCCAATACCCCCAACGAAGTTCGCTCCCTGCGCGGCGTTAGCCTAACCCTCGAACCAGGCTCCTGGGTCATCATCATCGGCACCAACGGCTCCGGCAAATCCACCTTCTTGAACGCCGTCGCCGGCACCTTCCTGGTCGACGAAGGCCGCATCCGCATCGCCTCCAAGGACGTCACCGCTTGGCCCGAATACCGCCGCGCCCAATTGGTCGGCCGCGTATTCCAGAATCCCTTCAGCGGCACTTCTCCCAATCTCAGCATTCGCGAAAATCTCAGCCTGGCCGCCCGCCGCGGCCGCCCACGTGGACTCGGCTGGGGACTGAAATCCTCGCTCGTCGGAAAAATGCGCGAAGATGTCAGCCGGCTCAATATGGGCCTGGAACACCGCTTGGAAAATGCCATTGGCAGCCTCTCCGGCGGCCAGCGTCAGGCGCTCACTCTCCTGATGGCCACGTGGCTGCGCCCCGAACTACTCCTGCTCGACGAACACACCGCGGCTCTCGATCCCAAAAGCGCCGACATTCTCATCGCTCTCACTGAACAAGTCGTAGTGCGCGATAAGCTCACCACCCTCATGGTCACCCACTCCATGCAACAAGCCGCCAGCCTCGGCGATCGCCTCATCATGATGCATCGCGGCCAGATCATTCACGATTTTCAGGGCGCAGAAAAACGTCGCATGCGCCCCGAAGACTTGCTCGCCCACTTTGAAGAAGTCCGCCGCTCCGAACAACTCGACGAATCCGCCGCACAAATGTTGGCCACTAACTACATTTGAGCGACGCAAAAATCCGGCAACGGTGCAACCCGCTTTCCCCGGCCACTCTGTATGGTCGCCCAGTCAATGTCACTCCCGAGCGGCACAAAACTAGGTCCCTCCAAAATTATCGGCGCGATCGGCGCCGGCTTCGACGCCGTGCTCCACGAATGTTGACGGGCAAGAGCGCCTTCAAGCGCGCCTCCGCCGCCGAATCCATGACCGCATTCCTGCGCGAAGAACCGGTGGAGTTAAACGGATTCGGGCTAGCGCGGCCCAGTCGGCCTGCAACGCGTCCTGGGACGCCGCTGGTGCGCCACTGAGAAATGATGAAAGGCGGTCCTGAGCTTCCGCGCATCCTGCTGGTGAGTGAATGACCGTAGTCAGGCTTAACCCAGGGATTTTGCCAGTTGACGCCGATCGAGTTGCTCCCGCAGCCGCCGGACGGTTACGCGCTCGCTCTCCTCGAAGAGCATAGATCCCATTCTGTCCACAATCTTTCGCAAGCCCGCCAACACGAACGGATCACCGGCCCCGTAGATCGCAATATGTCCTACCGTTTCTTCCAACACTTCGCTGACATTTGTGGTCGGCACAATCAGCCGCAGCACGCCATCCTTGCCGTATCTTTTCTCATTTATCCGCCCGCGGCGCGCTAGCAACGCAAGGGCCGTCTCCAGTTCATCGATGCCATTGATAGCCGTAAACGGATCGTTGATGCCCGGAGACAGCGCGCGGATTACCACTTCCGCCAGTTGCTGAAATTGATAGCGAATGTCCTGCTCGGGCGTCCGTTCCCAACCAATTACGAAAACCCCTACGATGCACTTTAACTCTTCCTCGGGAAGTTCCTTGACGCCCCAAACGTACGCCAACTCTCGTCCCGCCACGATGTGATCCCCGGGCTTGACCAGCAGTTCGATCACGATATTTCGTCCCGAGGCCGTTTCGAACAATGCGCCCAAGTCAACCATCTGCAGATAACCACTCACGGCTACTTTTACCGGCACCTTCGTCGAGGAACGTAATTCTTGCAAACTTCTCAAGTCGTCGGGCGCAGCGCCGGTTTCCGAGGGATATAGATTCGGAATTGCCTGCGCCATGTCTTCCGCAATCACCCGGATAATATGGGACGCCTGAATCGACGCTGACACGTGGTGAATGAAGAAGATGAGCAACACCAGGCTGACGACGGCCAGCGCGATCGCCACGGTTACAGAAATAGCCGGAACGAATCCGCCGGAAAAATCAGATCCACGAATGGCACGCACCACCAGCACGCAATAGATAAATGTCGCGACGAAAGTGCCAAGGAGGACTTGCGTGATTCTATCGCGCATGAAATTTCGCAGTACGCGCGATCCGTATTGCTGCGACGCTATGGAAAGTGCCACGGAGGCCAGCGAAAAAGTTACGCTCGCGGCCGTGATCATGGAACCGGCAATGGTGCTGAGCAGGGAGCGCGCGCCTTCGGGCCCACCGGAATAGGCCCAGGGCAGCGTCGCTTTGATTCCCGGATCGACCCACAGGTCCAGGTACAGCAGCAACAGCGCCAGGCCGCATGCTGCGCCCAGCATAAGCATGGGCATGAACCAGAAACCCGTGCGCGCCAACTCCACCAATCGATGCCATCGCGCACGCATGTCAGCCCAATTCGCTCATCAATTTCTATCAGCTTAAAGCTGGATCTCTTGCATTTTCAGAAACAGTTTCTGAATTTGAGCCGTTACCGCCGGATCGGCTTTGGCCAGCCCGGCAATAATCGCATCTCGGGCTTTCAGGAGTTCTTCCAAATTCTGTTTTAAAGAGGGATCGGCAGTTTCGTTTTGATACTGCCGTAAATCCGTGAAAAGTGCGGAAGCCCGCTCGGATGCGTTGGAGAAATTGTTTTTCTCAGTTTCGATGTAAAGCAGTGCTGCCCTGTTCCTGAAGCTGTTTACGCTTCCGGCCTTCTTAACGGTCTCGAGCTGAAGCCGGAGATCCTGATTTGTTTGTACTGTCCTGGAGGCCTTTATGCGCTCAGGAATAAACCCCAGCAGAAAACCCGTCAGCAATAGAACCAATGGAAGAATCAGTTTATTTTTCATGGCGTTTTCTCGAAACCAAAAATCAACATTCCACCAGACAGTACTGTCACAAATTCTGGCCGAGTGATGTGCAATTTAGAACAATTCCTTTGAGAGGGCGCGCGACGGTGGCGCGGGCAACACCACGAACATATACAACATGTGGCTTTCACGTGAGCCACTGACGTGTTACGCGTCCTCTCCATTTACCTACCGATGGATGCCGTGACTAACAACCTAGAAGACAAACGATTTTGCCGCCACCGCCTACGTCGGGTTTTTCGATAAAGACTTGGCAAAAAAATCAAACGCATCCACTTCATGTCGTAGGTGCTTCGTCTACTACAAGACGCGAAGCCATGAGAACCCGCGGCTGTTCCTTATCGAACAGTATTCGGGGTTCAGACACCCTACCCTCAAGAGGTATATCAGACGAACCACCTTGAGGGGAAAAATGAAATTCAAACTTACGCTCGTGATGCTTTCGGGGTTTTGTGTGTTTTTTTCGGGTTGCTCTCAGCGCCGTAATAGTGCCAGTTCTGGTGGCGCGGCTGCGCAGGGGGTCGCAACAGGGATCAAGGCCGAAGCGGTCGATCGCATGACCGATTCGACTAAGATTCTTGATGAACTTACATCTGCGCCCGATAGCGGGATTCCCGATACCATTCTGGCCAAGGCTAAATGCGTGGCGATCGTCCCAGAAATGTTTCGTGGCGGATTTGTGGTCGGCGCCCGCTATGGCCGAGGAGTAGCGACCTGCAGAAATTCTGGGCGTTGGAGTGCACCGGCATTTTTTACGGTAAGCGGAGGCAGCTTTGGAATGCAAATCGGAGGCCAGTCTACGGACCTTGTAATGCTGTTCATGGACCAGGATGGGGTGCAGAAACTGCTGGATGCGAACGTCAAGATCGGGGGCGGGGTTTCCCTCGCGGCAGGTCCCCTTGGCCGTACCGCTCAAGCGTCAACGGATTGGAAACTTGAATCCCAAATACTGTCGTATTCGCGTTCGAAGGGGCTCTATGCGGGGGCGACTCTGCAGGGAGCGTACGTTAGGGTCGACGAGGATACAACCAGGGGATTCTACGGCAGGATGCGCAATTTCCGCAGAATACTATCAGGCCGCGAACCGGTTCCCGCGCTAGCGCAACCCTTTGTTGAGTCGGTGCGGAAGGAGTTTCACGAGTCCAGGATGTAATCACCGCAGAGATTGGGCTGCTGCCATTTCAAATCTGAAGCAGCCCAATTCGTCCTTCTTGAAATTTTGCGCCGTGAGCGTTGGTTGCCCAGCGCTCTTGGGCGTAACCGGCGGCCACCCAGCACCGGTTGGACCGAAGCCATGGCGGCACCATGCATGATTACCTGCCGGGCATACCGCGCCACGTTGCGTACCGACTTTGCGTAACCGGCATTCGGTTTGCCGGGACCGCCGTTGTAGGCTCCGACAGCCTTCATGATGTCGCCGTCAAAATAATCCAGCAGGTTGCGGATGAGCAGCCCCGCGAAAGTTGTGAGGGTTTCACTCTGAATG
>DATCOK010000506.1:0-3797 GCA_036564765.1 Candidatus Acidiferrum sp.
GTCGGCCACGGCCAGTAGGGAATCGACCCGCGGCTTTAAGAGTTTCGCTACCGACTCCGCGCGCCGGAACGTCAGGAGCAAGCTCACACCCGCATTGTTCAGAATCGCCGACTGCCGCGCGGCATACTCCTCGATGCGATCCGCGCGAAACGGGGGATAGATTGGCACCGGGATCGCGCCCGCCAACAAAATTCCCGCGTAGGAAACGAAAAACGCCCGCGAAGTCGGCAGCATCAGCGCCACGCGGCTTCCCGGACTAACGCCGCGCCGCGTAAGCTCCGCCGCACAGCGTTGTGCCGCGGCATGCAATTCTCCAAATGTCAGCGTGAAGGTTTTTTCTTGCCCGTCGGCATCCTCGGAGATGATCAGATGGGTGCGCTGCGGGTCATGCAACGCCCGGTAGCGCAACACGTCGATCAGCGTCTCCGCGGTTGCTACCCCGGATTCTTCGACCTTGCGGTGCAAGCCCTGCGCCTGCACGCACGCGCGCAAAGCCGAATCCGGCCGCGGCGCACTGGAGACTTCCGGGGCTTCCAGTACCGCCTCGGCCAAGTCGTCCGGCGTATTCGCGTTGGTCGCCGCTTGATCCGCGATGCGCACGCCAAAGGCATTCTCGAGCCGCGCCATCAACTCCACGCGTTCCAGGCTGCCCAACCCCAGGTCGCGCTCCAGCTGCGAAGATCCGCTCAACATCGGCATCGCGCCGGCGCTTCCCAATTCCTGCAACAACGCGCGTATCTCTTCTAGCACGCGCTCGCGCACCACGGACCGCTCAAACTGTGCCGCCGGTGTAGCCAAAGAAAAACCTCAGAGAATACCAACAGAAAAATCCACCAACCTACCGTGGGCTCACTCGGTCAGGACCCGGGCGCCCCAGTTCCGCGAAGCGGGTTAGGTCTTGTAGGGTGGGAATTTTCTGTCCGAATCAAGGCCTTAGACTAGATTCGCCTCAGCCCTTCGACCCCGCCGCATACCCCTTGGGCATCAACGCCGTCCCCAAATCCACGCCGCTCAAATCCACGCCACTCAAATCCGTCTCGCGCAAAATCGCCACGCCCATGTCCGCGCCGGCAAACTTCGCCCCATGAATATTCGCCAATCGAAAATTCACATTGCGCAAAATGGCCCGCTCGAAATTGACATTCGTCAAATCGCAGCGGAAAAACTCAATCCCGCTGGCTTGCGCCTCCGACAAATCCGCGCCCGGCAAAATCGCCTCGGTCAGATCCGAATTCCGCAGGTCCACGCCATGCATCTTGGCCCCGGTTAAATCCGCCCCCGGCAGCTTCGATTTCCGCAAATCGCTGCCCGTGAAGTTGGCCTCCCGCAAAATCGCTCCGCTCAAATTGATGCCGCTCAAATCCGCGCCGGACAAGTCCGCGCCGGTCAGATTCGCGCGCTCTCCGCCGTCCTGCCCACGGAAAAACCGCTCGTGGGCCCCCAGAATCTCCGTCAATTTCTTCCCGTTGTGCTTTAAACTCTTAGCCTTCTTCAGTCCCATGTGCCCCTTCGCTGTAATTGGGTTACCAGCCCGTCTGGCCCCGCAATGACTTTACCGAAATCCCCGCCTTTACGGAACTGTCGTCCAGCCCTTTTGCCCGGGCTTTCACCACCGTCTCCAGGCCAGCCGCTTCCTCCCCAACAGTTCGTGATAACGTGAAATCATCGTGTCACGGCTGGTTATACTTCCGCTTCTGATGGCGCTTGCAGCGCTGCCTCTCCCCGCTGCCTCCCAAACTCCCCAGCGCGAAGACGAAATCGTCGCCAATCTCGCCGGTGGCCGCGTCATCGTGCAGGTCGCCAAGGAAGATGTCATCGTTTTCGCCGCCATCGATCAGCCGCTCGAAGCCAAAGCCGTTCCCCCACGCCTCCTGCAACTCGATGCGACCCATGTCGGCATTCTGTTTGGCGCCAGCGAGTGGCAGATGCCTTCCGATCCAGAGCCGGTGCGCCTCGACCGCAACTTCCAATCCATCCTCAATAACACCGCCAACCAGCAATATCAGAATTATCCTGACCAGGCCGCCCGCGATCTCGAAACTATCGGCGTAGCCTTCCTCGAGAAGCTGCGCCCGCTGGTCGCGCAGCTGCACCACAAGCTGGATTTTCGAGCCGATGATCCGCTCTTCGAAGTAGTGGTCATCGGATTCGCGCCCAACTACGGCCCGGAAGTTTGGCAACTCGAATATCGCATCGAGCAGCAGCAGGTCGCCGCGCGTGGCGAATACTGGCAGACGCGCATCCTGCGTCCGCGCTTCACGCAACTGTACCCGCCGGAAGGCGGCAAGAAGGCGCCGCATACTTTGATCGAAACGCGTTACTCCGCGGAGATCAGTGACAAAAGCAAGAAAACGGAAAATAACCCGACGCTGGTCGCGCTGATTGGAGGCGCTGACCCGGAACTGTACCACCTGCGCTCCAATCCGCATTTTGCAAAAGTAATGGACCTGATCGACCACGGCCAAGCGCAAAAAGTTCCGGCCGCCGACGCGAGCGACTTCCTGCAAGCCGCTCTGCCGCTCATCTCCGACGGCAACAAATTTTTTCTGGGCACCATGGAAGAACAACGCGGATTCAACTGGATTATTCCGCCTGCTGAGCCCGTGGAGAAAACCGACGACAAATCGCGCCCGCCGAGCGCCCCATCACTCCGCCGTAAGCCCACCACTCCCTGAAGCATTCGGGCAGGGAAGCGCTTCCTCCGGCGTCAGCTTCACAATCGCATCGCCGCGCCGCACTACTCCGCCTTGCAACACGCGACACAACATCCCACGCCGCCCACGCATCTCTCGCCGCAATCCCGGCCGCACCTTTTCCAGTTGATCGCACGGATGGCAGATCGCGCTAACCTTCAACACCGTTTCTCCCACGCGCAACTCTTGCCCGATGGCCAAACCATTCACGTTGATTCCTTCTGTCGTGATATTTTCGCGAATCACGCCCGGCGCCAGATCCATGGCGTCCAGCGTCTCACGGTCGACCAGCAGCACCTGCCGGTTGCCGTCCGGCCGCGCATGCGCGCAACCTTCGAGGCCGGCATTTCGAATCAACCGCGCCTCTTCCAGCTCCTCCATCGGAAGCCGCTTCTGCGGCGCGCGAAAAATGTGCATCACCTTGGCCATAACCGGAAATCTACCTCTTCAAAAAAGTCGAACAAATAAAGGCGTCGCCGCCACTCAATCCCCGGCCGCACGCACACTGGCATGCGCGCCGATATCTTTTCGATAGTGCACGCCGTCAAACCGAATCTTCCCCGCCGCCCGATACGCTTTCTCCAACGCCTGCTCTAGCGATTCACCGGCGGCCGTCACCCCCAGTACTCGCCCGCCCCCGGTGACAATTTCTCCGCCGCTGCGTTTCGTACCCGCATGCAGCACCTTCACTCCCGCCACACTCTCCGCTTCTTGCAACCCGTGAATCACTTTACCGGTCTCAAATTTTCCCGGATACCCGCTCGAGGTCAGCACCACGCACGCACTTGCTCCCGGCTTCCATTTCAACTTTGACGCATCCAACCGCCCCGCCGCCACATCCGCCAACACCTCCGCCAGATCAAAATCCATCCGTGCCACAATCGCCTGCGTCTCCGGGTCCCCCAGCCGCGTATTAAACTCCAGAACTTTCGGCCCCGCCTTCGTCAACATCACTCCCACGTACAAAAATCCCTGGTAGCGAATCCCCTCCGTCTTCAGCCCGCGCAACGTCGGCTCCACAATCTCCCGGACAATTTGTTCCCGCAGTGCGCCCGGCAAAAGCTCATCGCTCGAATACGCCCCCATACCCCCTGTATTCGGCCC
>DATCOK010000507.1:0-3682 GCA_036564765.1 Candidatus Acidiferrum sp.
ACCACGGCCTGTGCATCCTCGGCGCCGGCGAAAATTCCCTGCGCCTCTCGCCGCCGCTCATGATTGACCGCGAACAAGCCGACGCCGCTTTGACTATTCTGGAAAAGTGCATCCAGGAAGCCGAATCCAAAGCCTAGTCGCGCGAGCATGAAACCCCGCGCGGTTAACCCGCGATCCCGTGGCGCGCCAGACCATCGGCCGTCACGGGATTTTTATTTCTATACCCGGTATACTCTCGCCAACATCCCTTCGCTCGGAGGGCCGCCGTGCCCATATTTTCGACGCTGATCTTTGCCGCCCTTCGTTGGAAAGCCCGCAAAGGCTTACGCGACAGCGGCAACTCCACGGCGGCTGTCTCGCCGTCCGGCGAAGCGCAGGCGCCACCAAACCATCAACACGAAAAATCCGAGCGAAAAGAAAAAGCCCGCCGGACCGGCCTGCGCGGTGAGACTTACGGCTACTGGTATCTGCGTCGCCTCGGCTACATCTTCGTCGCAAAAAATTATATGCCGCGCGGCATAAAGGGCGAGCTCGACCTGGTCGGCTACGACGGCAAGACTCTCGCCTTCGTGGAAATTCGCACCCGCACCATTCGCGAAGAGCTCACCGCGCTGCCCGAACTCAGCGTTACTCCCGCCAAGCAACGCGTGCTCATACGCACCGCCCACCGCTTCCTTGCGGACCGTCACGTTGGCGATTGCCCCACGCGCTTCGACGTTCTCGCCATCGACAATATTCCCGGCAGTCTGCCGGTCGTCCGCCTGCACAAAGACGCCTTCAGTCCGCAATTGCGGCATTAATTTCGATTTATCTTTTTTCACGGCCGTGTTGTAACTAGCGATAACGAAACCTGCCCAATCTCTACCCTGGACGGTCCGCCGCGCAACAATCGCGGTACAATTCACCTACCGAGCCGGACGTCCATCCCGGCGCATGATTCCGTAGTGCTGTCTATGTTCTGCCGAGGAGGCGTCATTGCCTGAGTTGCGCAAGGATCCCATCACGGGCCGCTGGGTTATCATCTCCACCGAACGCGGCAAGCGCCCCAACGAATTTCTGCGTGAAAGCGTCGTCGCTTCCAACGGCAAGAATTGCCCCTTCTGTCCCGGCAACGAACTCAAAACTCCCACGGAAATCCTCGTCTACGGCCGCAACGGCGGCGGCAAGAACACGCCCGGATGGAATATCCGCGTGGTCCCCAACAAATTTCCCGCGCTGGGCATCGAAGGCGACCTCGACCGTGAAGGCGAAGGCCTGTTCGACAAAATGAACGGCGTTGGCGCGCACGAGGTGATCATCGAGACTCCCGATCACGCCGCCACGCTGGCCACGCTCTCCGAACGCGCCGTGGAAGACGTACTCTGGGCCTACCGCGATCGCATGCTCGATTTGAAAAACGATAAGCGCTTCCGCTACATTTTGATTTTCAAGAATCACGGCGAAGCCGCCGGCGCTTCGCTCGAGCATCCGCATTCGCAGTTGATCGCTTTGCCAATCGTCCCGCGCCGCGTGCGCGAGGAGGTCGACAACTGCTGGCACTACTACGACGAAAAAGAGCGCTGCATCTTCTGCGACATCATTCGCCAGGAGCGCGATACCGGCGAGCGCGTCATCGGCGAGAACGAGCACTTCATCACCCTGGCGCCCTACGCCCCGCGCTTCCCGTTCGAAATGTGGCTGCTGCCCAAAACCCACGGCTCGTCCTACGAAAATAATCAGAGCACCATTTACGGCAGCCTCGCGCGCATGCTGAAGGACACGCTAATGCGCCTCGACGCCGTGCTCGACCGCCCCGCTTACAATTTCATGATCCACACCTCGCCCATCGGCGAAGAAATTAACGACCACTACCACTGGCACATCGAAATTATTCCCAAACTCACCAAAGTCGCCGGCTTCGAATGGGGCACCGGCTTCTCCATCAATCCCACGCCTCCCGAAGAGTCCGCCCGCTTCCTCCGTGAAGCCAAAATCGACTCTCCCCTAACCACCAAAAAATGACGCCACCAAGAGACAGCGGCACCAAAGATCGTTCGGAATTTTCTAGCGACTAGCCGCCGGCCCCCAGCCTGCAGTTTGCTATACTCAAAAGTTCGGCGCGGTACCCAAGTGGCCCAAGGGAGAGGTCTGCAAAACCTCCATTCGTGGGTTCGAATCCCACCCGCGCCTCCAACCTCCAATGCTCAATTTGGCGCTGAGTGCCCTAGACGCCCAATTTGCGTCTGGGGAATTTGGCAATGATCGGAGCGCAGCACAGCAAATCGACTGTGATTGAACTCACGCTCCAGTGCTCTCAGCATCAGATTTCCGCTCCTGCAGCAACAACCGTCGCAGCATCCTTAAATCATTCAAAATTCTTTTGCTCGCAATAATGTGCCCGGAAAGCTTTTCCAGTTTAAAGCTCACCAGTTGCAAAGCCTGCTTTCGTCGCTCCATCGCGGGTTCCGCGGCGCGCACAATCTCCGCCTCGATCTCTTCCTGCGCCTCGCACGTGGCTCCCAACAACTGCTCCACATACTCAATCGCGTTCTCAATGTCGTCGAATGGCGTTTCCGGCTGGTAGTTCAATGGGTCGCACTCCTGAGTATTTAAAATATATCTCACACGGCGCGTGCGCGCTCTCGTCGCGAAGCAACTCACTCATGCTTTTGCGGACGTTCCATGATGGTCGCGATCGCTTCGCGCGGAGGTTTCCCGTGATGCAGAATGGCGTTCACCTGCTCGGTAATCGGCAATTCAATGGCGTATTCGCGGGCCAGCGTCAGCAGCGCCGCTGCGGTTCCCACGCCTTCGGCCACCATGCGGGTGCTCGCCAGAATTTCTGCCAGCGCGCGGCCCTGGCCCAATTCGATTCCGACGCGGCGATTGCGGCTGAGCGCTCCCGTGCAAGTGAGCACCAGATCGCCCAGTCCCGCCAGCCCGCTGAGCGTTTCCGCGCGCGCGCCCAGCGCCAGCGCCAACCGGGACATTTCCGCCAAGCCGCGGGTGATCAGCGCCGTCAGCGCATTGGTCCCAAGCCCTAGCCCCTGACACGCTCCGGCGGCGATCGCGATCACATTCTTCATCGCGCCGGCCAACTCCACTCCGACGACATCATCATTGGTATAGAGCCGAAAAGAAGGCCCGACAAATTCCGACTGAATATGCGCAGCGGTTCTGCTTACTCCGTACTCGTCCGCACCCTTTGCCGTCGTGGTACCCGAGCACCGCGCGGCCACAACTACTGCAGTGGGTTCGCCGCGCGCGGTCTCCAGCGCAAAAGAAGGGCCCGAAAGGATCGCCAGTGGTGGAGCATTCCGATGTTGTTCCGCCGCCACCTGCTCAATCACTTCGCTCATCCGCAGATGAGTCGACGGTTCCAGCCCCTTCGTCGCACTGACCAACACGCATCCAGCAGATTCAATCAATGGCAGCGCCGTGGAATAAATCTCTCTGGCATGCGCAGCAGGCATCGCGCCGATTACGATCTCAGCGTGCTGCAGAGCCGCAGCAAGTTCGCTCGTGACGGTTATGCCTGTAGGAATCTCACATCCAGGCAGATAAACATCGTTCACGCGGCTGGAAGCAGCGGCCTCCACCAGGGCAGCATCGCGCATCCACAGGCTGATCTGGTGAGCTTTACGGCTCCGCGACAATACAATCGCCAGCCCCGTCCCCCAACTCCCCCCGCCCAGTATGGCGA
>DATCOK010000508.1:0-2304 GCA_036564765.1 Candidatus Acidiferrum sp.
CCGCGCAACGACCGATGGTCATCATGCGGCCGTCGTTGAAATTCTTGGGCAGCGCGTCTTTCACAATGCGCTCGGCGCAGCTCATTTCCATCGGCGGCAAAAATTTGCTGTCGGGAAGGTGCGGGAGGCCTTCGGCCTGGCCGCTTATGCCGACCCAATCTTCGACATAGTCGTACCAGGGCTCGATCTCTTTGTAGCGGATGGGCCAGTCCGCGGAGATGCCATCGCGCACATTAGCTTCAAAATCGAGATCGCTTAGACGGTAGCTCTGGCGGCCCCACATGATGGATTTGCCGCCGACCTGGCGGCCGCGAATCCAGGTGAAGGGCTTGCCGGGATCGGTGGTGTAGGGATTGTCGAGATCGTTGACGAAAAATTTGCTGGAGTATTCGTCACAAGCGTAATAGCACTCGCGCTGCACTTTTTGGGTTTTGGCGCGTTCTTCGCGGTAGTCCCAGCCGCGATATTTCAATTCCCAGGCGGGAACGTGCTCGACGTAATCTTTTTCGGGGACGATGGGGCGGCCGGCTTCGAGAAGCAAAACGTTGAGGCCTTTTTCCGTGAGTTCCTTGGCGGCCCATCCGCCGGTGATCCCGGAGCCGATGACAATGGCATCGTAAACTTTTGTGGCGGGCATCGGGTCTCCTAAGCCTTGCTCGCGCCCGCGACGGGAGCGCATCCGTGATAAGCGCCGGGAATGATTTCCTTGCCCAGCTCCTTGGTAAAACCAACCTCGGAAGTGTAGTAGCCGTAGAGGGTCATGCGTTTGAGCGATTCAAAAAAAGTGCCGCTGAGCTGGCTGTTGTAGGGCTTGCGGCGAACGTAGGGCTTGAGTTTTTCCTGCTCGCGTTCGACAGCGAAGCGCTGGTCGTAGTCCGCGAGTAAGGCGTCCTGCTGCGCGGGAGCGGCTTCGACGAAATTTTTGGCGAAGAGTTCGTTGCTGCGTTTGTCGACGCCGTCGAGGCCGGTGAGAAATCTTTTGCGCTCATCGTCGTGGGCCCAGTCGGTAAGAATCAGGTCGATGAATTCGTTGACGCGCACGCCTTTGGCGCCGGGAGTGTCGGTTTCGGGGATGATGCGGTCGATCATGGCGACCAGCGTGTCGTTCTGATGAGGAGTCAGCGTCTGCAGGGCGTAACCGGATTTGGGTTGCGCGGACTGAAACAGCGCGAGGATATGCGAATCGAAGGCGGGCACGACCGCGCCTGCTCCGAGTAATTTGAAAAGCTCACGCCGTTGCATGGAACCTCCCTGCGGGGTCGAGTTGCGCGGATTGATTTTTCTGGATGCTGCCGAACTTGATGGCCATTTCGCGAGCGGCGCGGAGGGCCGCAACAGTTTCGCCTTCGGGGACGAATTCCATAGCCACGTATCCATTAAAACCCAGTTGGCCGAGCTTGCGGAAGATATTTGGGTAATTGATCTCGCCAGAGCCGGGTTCGTGGCGGCCGGGAACGTCGGCGATGTGCACGACGCCGATGAGATTGAGATTCTTGTCGAGCTTCGCGAGGAGGTTGCCTTCGGCGATCTGGTCGTGAAAAAAGTCGTAGAGAAATTGCAGGCGGGGATGGCCGACGGAGCGCACGATATCGAAACCTTCGTTCACGGCAGTGAGGAAGTACTTAGGATTTTCTTCAGGATCGATATTTTCGAGCAGGATGCCGACATTTTTTGCGGCGGTGATGTCCACCGCGCGTTTCAGGGTTTCGACGCAGGCGTCGTGCATCTGCTGGTGGCTCTGGCCGGGCACTTTGTCGCCGGAAAGGATGATGAGCTTATTGCACTCGAGTTCTTCAAGGACGGGAAGCTTGGCACGCACCTCGGCGAGGAAGGCGTCGCGTTGTGAAACGTCGCAGAGGCTGTGGTTGATGCCGCTGGTGGCGTCGACGGTGAAGCCCAGTTCGCGTTTTTTAGCGCGAAATTTCGCGTAATCGTCCTTGGACCAGCCGTTGTATTCCTCAACGAGTTCGACAGCGGTGTAGCCGGCTTCGTGGACTTTTTCGAGGCGCTGTTCGAAAGGGAGTTTGTTGTATACGGTCCATAGCATCACCGAAATGGAGAATGGCGGGCCGACACTGCTGGCTTGCGACTCTGCGAGTCCGGCGACCAGTTTCGGCGCGGATAACGAAGCGGAAGCGCCCACGACCGCGGCTCCCGCGCATGCGCCGAAAAATTTTCGGCGGCGCACTCAGGCTCCCAGCAATTCGTTACGCACGTTTTTGAGGACGTAGGCGGCGCGTTCGACGCCGACTTCGCCGGCGAGAATGGGATCCTCGTTCTCAATGCTAAGGATCCCTTCGTAGC
>DATCOK010000509.1:0-3062 GCA_036564765.1 Candidatus Acidiferrum sp.
TTCGATTTCCGCGGGTGGCGGCCCGTCGCTGCCGTTCAGCCACACAAACACGCTGGGATGCTTGCGCAAAATGTGGATCTGGCTCTTCAACGATTCCGCGGCAATGTCCTTCTGGTCGGCGTGCCAATCTTTCCAACGTTCCCAGGCGTCGCAGCAGGTCCAGCCGGGCATGACCAGAATGCCGAGCCGGTCGGTTTTTTCGTAGAACTCCTCGCGGTCGAGGCGGCCTTCGAGCCGGATCGTGTTCAAGCCCATGTCGTGCACGTAAGCGAGATCCGCATCGAGCTTGCCGGGAGCCCAGCGAAACAGCAGATCCGGCGCCCATGCCGCGCCCCGAATGAGAATCGGTCGGCCATTAATTTTGAACAAGCGAAAATTCTTGTCGGTCAGCTCCGAAGTAACCTCGCGGATGCCAAAATCGGTGGAGGCGGAATCGCTGACTTTCCCTCCCACGGTGAGAAAAGAAATTTTCGCGTTGTACAGGTACGGCTCGCCGATGGTGTACGGCCACCACAGCCGTGGATGCGCCAATTTTAGCGCCGCGAATTTTTCCGGAGCGAAGCGCACTGTTTTGCTTTCTCCGGCCGCGAGCGTCACCGGCTGAGAGATGCGAATCTTATCGATTTCCGCGCGCAGCACGCCGCGCACCGGCTTTTCCGACGTGTTTTGCAGGTCAGCTTCGACGGTCAACCCCGCAGTCTTGTAGTCCGGCCCGAGTTTCGACGACACAAACGGATTGCGCACGGTGACCGCGGCGCTCTCGGTCAGAAACACCTCTTTCCAGATGCCCATGTCCTTATCCGGCGGCGTGGGGTTCCAGTCCACCCAGGTAATTCCCAGGTCGTCTTTGCCGGGCGCGGTAATTTCCACGGCAAGCGTGTTGGTGGTGCCGTGTTTCAGAAATTTCGAAACGTTGAATTCGAACGTGCGGTAGGTGCCAGCCACGTCCTTGGCATCGGCAACTTTCTGGCCGTTCAGCCAGATATTCGCACGGTAATTGATGCCATTGAAATGCAGCCAGTCGAGTTTTTTAGCGCCGGCGGCCGTGGAAGCCGTGGGCAATTTGAACTCCGTGCGATACCACCAGGAACAAATAAACGGGCTGCCTTCCGGCATGTCGACATTCGCGAAAAATATTTTCTCCGACTCGTACATCCCGGGCAAGGATTTGAGATTTTCACCATACGCCGGGTCTGGATAGGTCTTATCCGTGACCAGCACGCCGACGACCGTAGCCGGTACATCCGTATGATGCCAACGGCTGGCATCGAATCCGTTCGAGGAGATTTTCTCAGCCGGCGCCTTGTCGTCGCAGGAGGATTGTACTTGCCAATCTTTGTGCAGAAATGTTTTGTTGGCAGCGGCTTCCCGAGGTGTCGTGTTTTTCGATTGGGCGAAGGGGCCAGAGGCAGCGGCCACCACCAGAACAGTCAAGGCTAGCAGGGAGCGACGGAGGACAGTGGGCATACGACTCCTTGAAAACGATTTCGCGGCGCAGCTATATTAAACCGTTTCAATAAGAGTGTTTAGGATTTTTTGGGATGTGACGATTTGAGCGGGGCGCGCCGGCCCCTTAGATTTTAACGGCGCGCTTGGCGAGGGTTACGGCGTCAGTCCAGAAGCTGGCACGGGTGTGCATCAGTTCCACCACGTCGCGGATCGCGGCGACAAATTCGTCGAGTTGCCCGCGGCCGACCACCAGCGGGGGCGCAACTTTGAGGACCATGAAATTGTTGCCGCAGATTTGCGTGAGGATGTTTTTATCCCGGAACATGCGCATCACCACGATCTGCCCGAACATCGCCGGGTGAATCTTCATGAACACTTCGAACGCCACTTTTAACGCGATCTTTTTCGGCGCGCCGAACTCGATTCCCGACAACATGCCCAGCCCGCGCACTTCCTTGACCATTTCGAATGGCGCCAACGCTTCGCGCAGCCGCTGCCGCAACTCTTCGCCGAGCGTCGCGCCGCGCTCGCCGAGAGCTTCGCTTTCGAGCACGTCCAGCGTGGCCAGACCCGCGCGCATAGACAAGCTATTTTCACTAAACGTGGAGGTGTGCACGATGGCGCGGCGCAGCGAAGAGTACACGCCGTCGTAAACTGCGTCGGTCATCAGCGTGGCACCCACCGGCGCCAACCCACCACTCAATGCTTTGGCGAGAATCACGATATCGGGCTTCACGCCGTAATGATGCGCCGCGAGAAACGGGCCGGTGCGAAACATGCCGGTCTGCACTTCGTCGAGCACAAATAACGTCCCTGTACGGCGGCACACCGCTTCCGCGGCTTGCAAATATCCCTCCGGCGCAACTTTGATGCCCGCTTCCGATTGCAACGGCTCGACCACAAACGCGGCGTAACGTTTGGAGCTAAGTTGCTTCTCGAGCGCCGCGACGTCGCCGAAGGGCACCACGGCAGCGTCTTGAAGCAGCGGTCCAAACCCTTCGCGCCAGAACGCGTCGCTCATCAGCGACAAGGCTCCGGCGGTCAATCCATGAAAGGCGCTCTTGGCGCACAGCAAACCGTCGCGCCCCGTAGTCATGCGCGAAAATTTAATGGCGGCCTCAACGCCTTCGCTGCCACTGCTACAGAAAAAAACTTTCTTCAATCCTCCGCCCGCCAAATTGCATAGCCGTTCCGCCAATTCCCCGGCCAACTCCGGGACGTGGCTCTGCAGCATCGCTGGCCCGCGCTGCTCCAGTTCGTTCTTCAATGCTTCGACAATGTGCGGATGGTTGTGCCCGGTGTTGTGCACGCAGTAGCCGGAAAGAAAATCAAGAATGCGCCGCCCATCGTCAGTGAACAGTTCAGCGCCTTCGCAGCGCGTGTAGCGCACGTTCATGTCCAGCAGTTCGAGCAATGCGACCCACTGGGGATTTACGAATTGGAAATAGGCGTCGGGGTTAGCCCCATCCGCCACTCGACGGGCGGCCGTTGGAGCGCTAGCCGTCAACGCGGCGGATTCCGCGGCGTCTGAGGCTTCGACTGAAACATTCGCTACAGGGGGAACTTCCTCGACCACCGCGGCTGGCTTGCCAGCCTCACTCGTAGGCATACAG
>DATCOK010000510.1:0-2628 GCA_036564765.1 Candidatus Acidiferrum sp.
GCCGCGATGGCGCAGGTTGAGCGACTTGAGGATGTCGAAACCGACGCGCACCTCTTCGACCGGATCGGCGGAGAGCGAAACGCGAATGGTGTCGCCGATACCGTCGTAAAGCAGGACGCCCAGCGACGCGGCCGACCATACCAGTCCTTTAGTGCCCATGCCTGCTTCGGTGAGACCTAGGTGAAGCGGCTGCTCAGTTCTGGAGCTGAGGTCGCGATAGACGGTGATGAGGTCGCGCGGGCGCGACGTCTTACAGGAAATAATAATTTGGTCGTGGCGCAGGCCGGACTCGAGCGCAAGCTCCGTGGATTGCAACGCGGAGAGCACCATGCACTCGTTGATAATCTCCTCGGACTCCTTGCCGAGGTTGCGGTCGGTATTCTCCTGCATTTTCTGCATCACCAATTCTTGATTCAGAGAGCCGCCGTTGACGCCGATGCGCACCGGCTTGCCGTGGTCGCGCGCGACTTTGCAGATGGTGGAGAATTGTTCATCGCGGCGTTGTCCGGCGCCGACGTTGCCGGGATTGATGCGGTATTTATCTAGGGCTGTGGCGCATTCGGGAAACTTGGTGAGCAGCACGTGGCCGTTGTAGTGGAAGTCGCCGATGATCGGCGCGGTGCAGCCGGCATCCAGCAGGCGCTTCTTGATTTCGGGGACCGCCGCGGCGGCTTCGGGAACGTTCACGGTCCAGCGGACGATTTCGGAACCCGCCTCGGCGAGTTCCACGGTTTGCTGAAAAGTGGACGCGACGTCCGCGGTGTCGGTGTTGGTCATGGACTGCACCACCACGGGCGCGCCGCCGCCGACGCGGATGTGGCCAACTTTTACGGCGTAGGTTTTCCGCCGCGGATGTTTCGGCGCGGTGGCCTCAAAACCGTCGATTTGGGTGAACATTCCCTTCAATTCTAACGTGATTCCGAAGCAGGGTAAATGAGCGTTGGACGGCGAAGTGTAGCGTGGAGTTAATTCTCTGCGGGGTTTGAATGCCTGGAAGGCTTGTTCTGTTTGCTCTTTTTAGCCACGGGCGTGTCGTGGAACGGCGGCCCGAGAGCCATGGTGGTTTTCGCCAATCCCTCGAGTTCGCTCCGCAGTTTAAGCCAATAGTCGGACCCCACGGTCGAAACGAATTGGGCGTGCACGGCACGCCAGAGCGGCAGGCTACGTTCGAGAGCCCGTTCGCCGGCGGGCGTCAGTTCGAGGAATTTCTGGCGCATGGTGGAGCGCGCGGAGATGGTGACGAGCTTTTCTTTTTGCAACAGACGCAGGCTGCGGGTAAGCGTGGTGCGATCGATAACCAGCACTTTCGCCAGCACGCTCATGGACACGGGCTGTGTTTTAGCGATGCCGATCAGAATGGCGAATTGCGTGGATCGCACCCCGGAGGCCTGCATAGCGGCGTCGTACATGCGGGTGATGGCGCGCGCGGTTCTGCGAAAGTTCAGGCTGGCGCAGTAGCCGGTGCCGGTAAGGTCCAAATTGGCGAGCACAGTGGAAATGAGTTTAGCGCCTCCAAATAGATTTAGCCCACCCACTTGACTTGTATGTACACCTAAGATATAACTAATCTCAATTCCATGTCAAGACGCCCACCGTCTTGCAAGCGCACCGTTAGCGCTTTTCCAATAAGCGCCTACTTCTAGGGGGATCCGTGAGTTCGACTTCAGCAGCAGTAGGGATGCAATATCGTGCCGTAAATGTTCCGTCTGTCGCCGAGCCGGCCAGCCGGTATCTGCGCTTTGGGCCGTTTTATCTGGATATGGAGCAGCAAGAACTTTTTAAGGACGGTTCGCGGATCCGCGTGCAGGGAAAAGTTTGCGAAGCGTTGATGATCCTGCTGGAGAAGCCGGGCGAGGTGATTACCCGCGAGGTGTTGCGGGCGCGCCTGTGGCCCAAAGAGACGCAGATCAATCACGACGCCAACGTAAATACCACCGTGAATAAGTTGCGGCAGATTTTGAGCGATAGCCCGGATCACCCGGTGTTCGTGGAGACCATTCCGCGCAAGGGGTACACGTTTATCGCGAGCGTAGAGCCGGTCCAGACGCCGGCCTTCGTGAGCGCGAATGGAGCCGCCGCGGTCGTGGCGGCGGCTCCCGCGCTAGCCTCAGGGAACCTGCTGCAGAGGTCGCAGAGAGTTTTCCACGCGGCGGGCGGCGCGGGTTGGTTTACCGCCGGGGCGATTTCTCTGCTGGTTGGGGCGATGTTATTTGGCGCGGCAATAGTGCTGTACGCACACCGTTGAGTCTAATACTGAAGCGAGCGCTAAACATCGAAATTACCGCGCTACAAATTTCCGCGCAAGCCGAGCGCGTCGACATGTTCCCGCAGCGCGGCGATGCAAAACTGCACATGCTCTTCGAGAGGGATGCCCAGTTCTTCGGCGCCCTTGCGTACGTCGTCGCGGCTGACGCCTTTGGCGAAGGCTTTGTCTTTCAGGCGCCGCTTCACGGAATCGACTTCCAGATCGAGAATGCTTTTCGACGGCCGCACGTAGGCGCAGGCGGTGAGAAAGCCGGCGAGTTCGTCGCAGGCGAAGAGGGTGTGTTCGAGCTGCGATTGGCGCGGCACGTTGGAATAGTCGGCGTGCGAAAGAATGGCGCGGACCATTTCTTCACTGTAGCCGAG
>DATCOK010000511.1:0-1917 GCA_036564765.1 Candidatus Acidiferrum sp.
ACGTGGAGCGCAGTGAAGAGGCGCGAGCCGCTCTTGGACTTACGAAAGCGTACGCCTCGATCGAGGAAGCGGCCAGCGATGCGGAAGCCACCGTGGCGCACGTGTGCACGCCAAATTATCTGCATTTCGACCAGACGGCGAAATTGCTGCGGGCCGGGAAACATGTGTTGTGCGAAAAACCGCTGGCCACCGACGCACGCGAATCGGAAATCCTGGTGAAGCTGGCGGCGGAATGCCAACGCGTGGGCGGCGTAGCTTACAACCTGCGCTACTACCCGCTGTGTCATGAAGCGAAGGCGCTGGTGGGCAAGGGCGCAATCGGGACGCCAAAACTCGCGCATGGAAGTTTTCTGCAGGACTGGCTGCTGCATCCGACGGATTGGAACTGGCGGCTGGAGCCGGAACTGGGCGGGGAGTTGCGCGCGGTGTCGGATATCGGCACGCACTGGATGGACCTGGTGAGTTGGATCACCGGAAGAAAAGTGACGGAAGTTTGCGCGGACCTGGCGACGACCATTCCGGTGCGGCAGCGGCCGCGCGGGCGCGTCGAAACATTCAAGACGCGATCGAACGCGGAAGTGGACGACGTTGAGATCAGCACGGACGATTACGCTTCGGTGCTGCTGCACTTCGAGCAGGAGATGCGCGGGGTGATGAGCGTTTCGCAGGTGAGCGCGGGACGCAAGGCGCGCTTGTGGTTCGAGATCGATGGAACCGAGGGATCGCTGGCGTGGAACTCAGAGTCGCCGAACGAGTTGTGGCTGGGGAAGCGCGATGAGGCGAATCAGGAGTTGACCAAGGATCCGTCGCTGCTGAGTCCCGAGTCGCGCGGGTACGCGGCGTATCCGGGCGGGCACGCGGAGGGCTATCCGGACACGTTTGTGCAGTTGTTTCGGGATTTTTATGCGTATGTGGATGCGGGGAATTTTTCGGCGGAGCAGAAATTTCCTAATTTTCAGACCGGGCATGAGGAGTTGGTGATTTGCGAGGCGATCATGAAGAGCGCGCAGAAGAGAGGGTGGGTGGAAGTCGCGTACGAGGAGTGAATTTTGGATGCGAGGCTTCTATTTTACGGCGTGGTCGCGCTCGTGAGATGGAATTGGATTTTAACGGAGTGAGCGTGATCAACGTTGTGGGGTGTAGTTGTAGCGGAGGCTGGGCGGGAGTTGGTTGGAGCGCTGGCGGGTGTTGAAGTCGAGTTGGTAGTCGAGGTGGGATTGGTCGGAGGGATACTCCTCGCCCGCGGGATAGGGATAGGGCACGGAAGAGTGGCGCGGGAGCGGTTCTACCGTGAAGGCGTTGGCGGCGTAGAAGTCGAGGTCTTTTTCGAAGCCGTCGGCGTAGAAAAAATAGTCGCGGACCCAGCCTGCCGGCAGCGACGGTAGATTTTTTGGATCGAAATCGAGTTTGAGCCCTTCGCCGGAACCGAAGACGGTGAACTTGTCGTCGCTGGACCCCAGCAAATGTTTTACATCGCCGAAGCGAGTGTAGTTCCCTGCCGCGCGAGCGTAGGGTCCGGTCTTGCTGCGGCGCGTATACGAGTAAGTGGTGTCGCTCGCAGGCTGCAGGCGTTGCTCGCGCGGAAATCCGAGAAAGGCGAGATCGGCTTTCGCGAGCGGAACTTCTGAGACGCGCACGCCCTGGGTGTCGGGCGTCTGGTCGATGCGAACGGCGTCCCAATAAATTTTGAGATTGTTGACGATGCGGATGCGGCGCGTGCCCGCGGGAATTTTTCCGGTGAGGTCGGCGACCATGGTGCGTTCGAGGCCGGCGGGGAAACCCATGTCATCGACGACGCGGTTCCATTTTCCCTGGGCGTCGAGAGCTTCCACATATGGCGCGATGACTTTGATGTCGGCCTGATCGGCGGCGTACATGGAAGTGGCGGTGAAGTAGTCGGTACAGCCATCCATGATC
>DATCOK010000512.1:0-1892 GCA_036564765.1 Candidatus Acidiferrum sp.
GAATTCGTGATGACCGGCGTGGACGATCTGGATTTCCTGCTGGTGGAAATCGGCGGCACGGTCGGCGACATCGAGGGGTTGCCGTTCTTCGAAGCGATTCGCCAGATGCGCCTCGAACTGGGCTTTGAAAATACTTTGTTCGTGCATGTGACGCTGGTGCCGTACATCGCGGCGGCCGGCGAGTTGAAGACCAAGCCGACGCAGCACAGCGTGAAAGAGATGCTGGGCATCGGAATCCAGCCGGACATCCTGCTGTGCCGCAGCGACCGCAATATTCCCGAGGATTTGAAAAAGAAAATCGCCCTGTTCTGCAACGTCGCGGGCTCGTGCGTCATTTCCATGCAGGACGTGGACACCATTTACGCCGTGCCGGTGGAACTAGCCAAGGAAGGGCTGGACGCGGAGATTTTGAAGCACCTGAACTTGACGGAAAACCCGGCGAACATGCAGCCGTGGCTGGACTTGGTGCACCGCCTGCATCATCCGGCGGGCGAAGTGCGCATCGCGGTGGTTGGCAAGTACGTGCAACTGGAAGACGCCTACAAAAGCTTGCGCGAGGCTTTGCTGCACGGCGGATTGGCGCATCAGCACAAGACCGTGCTCGAGTGGATCGAGGCGGAAGACATCGATTCCGCGGAAAAAGCGGCGGCGCGTTTGCGCGGATACGACGGCATTCTGGTGCCCGGCGGATTTGGCAAGCGCGGGATTCAGGGAATGGTGCACACCATTCAGTACGCGCGCGAAAATAAGGTGCCTTTTTTTGGAATTTGTCTGGGGATGCAGTGCGCGACGATCGAGTACGCGCGCGACATGGCGGGTTTGAAGCAAGCCGACAGCACAGAATTCGAACCGCAGACGCCGCACCGCGTGATTTATAAATTGCGCGAGTTGCTGGGCGTGGACGAAATGGGCGGAACCATGCGGCTGGGCGCCTGGCCCTGCAAGCTGGAGCCGGGTTCGTTCGCGCACAAGGCTTACGGCAAGACCGAGATCAGCGAGCGACACCGCCACCGTTACGAATTTAATCGGGACTACGAAAAAGTGTTGACTGGTGCTGGATTGCGCATCACCGGGCGCACGCCGGACGAAAATTACGTGGAAATTATTGAAGCGCCGGAGCATCCATGGTTTCTGGGATGCCAGTTTCATCCGGAGTTTAAGTCCAAGCCCCTGGAGCCACATCCGCTGTTTGCGGCGTTTATCGGGGCGGCACTGGAGCACAAGCGGGAGAAGACCCGGCCTGCCGCAGCAGTTTCGCAACCGGAGCCGGCGCATACCGCAGTGTTGCGGGCTTCACCTAGCGTTACGGCGTAGTTTTTCTTTTATTTGTCAGGCGAGATTCTTTCCTCAAACTCACCTCCAAAAATCAACTTCTGTTTACAAATTAACGGGCGGTCCAGCCGCCGTCGATTAGCAAGGTATGCCCCGTGATCAGAGCGGCTGCTGGCGAAGCGAGGAACACCACAGCGCCAGCCACCTCCACCGGTTGACCGATGCGGTGTAGCGCCGCGATCCGCTCGATGACGTCGGCGCGAAACGCGGCGTCGGCCAGCGCTTCATCCGTCCCTGGCGTGGCGATAAAGGTAGGAGCAACAGCATTTACCGTAATTTTGTGCGGCCCCCATTCAACGGCCAGACATTTGGTGAGATGCGAGACGGCGGCTTTGCTGGCGCAGTAGATCGACTCGGTAGGTAACGCGGCGAAGCCTGCCTGCGAGCTCATATTGATGATCGTGCCGCCATTGTTGCGCATCATGATGCGTGCGGCAGCCTGGCTGGCGAAGAAGGTGCCTTTCAGATTGATGTCGAGAGTGGCGTCGAACTCGGATTCGGGCACGTCGATGGCGAGATTGGTGAATCCCCCGCCGGCATTGTTGACGAGGATATCGAGC
>DATCOK010000513.1:0-1829 GCA_036564765.1 Candidatus Acidiferrum sp.
GGGTGGTTGGTGCAGTAAGGGACGCAGTCAGAAATCGCAACCTTACTTTTTTTGGTAGACTACAACAATTCTCTCTCGTCGCTTTCTAGGGCGGCGGTTCCGCATTCACAGCTAATATCGAGGGCATGAGCATGAGCAGCAGCGCGACGACACAGGCACAGGAATTACAGAATTACGTGAGCGGCGCTTGGCGCCGATCGGCGACGCAAGAGTACGTGGACGTGACGAATCCCGCCACGGCGGAGTTGCTGGCGCGGACGCCGCTGTCGACTTCCGCGGACGTGGACGCGGCGGTGCAGGCCGCCGCTGAGGCGTTTCCGGCGTGGCGTCGGACACCTCCAGGCGAGCGCATTCAATATTTGTTCAAGCTGAAGAATCTGCTAGAAGAGCATCTGGGGGAAATTGCGCGGCTCATCACCGTGGAAAACGGGAAGACGCTCGCGGAGGCCAAAGCGGAAATCCGGCGCGGCATTGAAAATGTGGAAGTGGCCTGCGGTATTCCGATGATGATGCAGGGCTACAACCTAGAGGATGTGACCCCGGGTGTAGACGAAATGATGATTCGCCAGCCGCTGGGGGTGGTGGCGGCGATTACGCCATTTAACTTTCCGGCGATGATTCCGTTCTGGTTTTTGCCGTATGCCATTGCCTGTGGAAACACTTTGGTGATGAAGCCTTCGGAGCGCGTGCCGTTGACCATGCACCGGGTGATCGAGCTGGTAGAAATGACCGGGCTGCCGCGCGGGGTCGTGAATCTGGTGAACGGCGGGCGTACCGTTGTGGATGCGCTCTGCGATCATCCGCAGGTGCGCGCGATCAGTTTCGTAGGGTCGACTCCCGTGGCGAAACATGTGTATGCGCGGGCGGCGGCCAGCGGGAAGCGCATGCAGTGCCAGGGCGGGGCGAAGAATCACGTGATTGTGCTGCCTGACGCGGACATGGAACTGGCCACGCAGATTATCGGCGACAGCGCCTTTGGCTGCGCGGGACAGCGGTGCCTGGCGGTTTCCGTGGCGGTAACGGTGGGCGACGCCCAGAAAAAGTTTCGCGATTCGATCAGCCATACGGCGTCGGCCTTGCGGGTCGGGAATGGACTCGGATCGGATGTGCAGATGGGCCCGGTGATCAGTAAAGAGAGCAAGCAGCGGGTGGAGTCGCTGATCGCGGCGGGAGTGTCTGAAGGCGCGAAGCCGGTTGTCGATGGACGAAATGCAAAAATTACGGATGGGGACTCGGGAAACTTCGTGAGGCCGACGGTGCTGGATGGCGTGCCGTTGTCGAGCAAGCTGACGCACACAGAAATATTTGGGCCGGTGCTGAGCCTGGTGCACGCCAATTCCATCGATGAAGCCATGGATTTTCTGCACCGCAGCCCGTACGGGAACCAGGCATCGTTGTTTACCACCAGCGGATCGGCGGCAAGAAAGTTTCGCTACGAGGCTCCGGCGGGGAATGTAGGAATCAATATCGGAGTGGCTGCGCCGATGGCATATTTTCCGTTCAGCGGATGGAAAGACAGTTTCTTCGGGATTTTGCATGGGCAAGGACGCGACGCGGTGGAGTTTTACACGGAGTCGAAGGTGGTGATCGAGCGATGGTCGCGGCAGGAAACGAGGAAGTTCTGATGTGGGCGCGGGCGTGAAGAGCAAACCGTTGCAACTGGATGTCAATGAGCAGATCGAGTGCGCGCACACGCTGGCTTCGCGGTTTTATACCGATCCGGCCGTTCTGGAAATTGAAAAGACGCGGATTTTTCTGCGGACATGGCAACTGGTTGGCACGCTTGGGCACGAATGCGGTGAAGTGAACGGAGTGAAGCACACCATCGC
>DATCOK010000514.1:0-9985 GCA_036564765.1 Candidatus Acidiferrum sp.
ACGCAGGCGATCAGGAGCACCAGGCCGACCACGCCCATCATCAGGCTTCCGGCCAAGGCGAGTTGCGTGTGGTTGTTGGCTCCCACGGCCGCATCTTGCAGAGGAGTGAGCGCGACGCTACGGCCTTCGTTGTCCTTGGGAAATTCGGATGCGAGGTGCGTGGCCATGGTCTTCAAGGAAGCTTCCGCGGCTTGGATGGTTACGTTGGGCTTCAGACGCCCGAAACTGAGGACGCCGAGGTAACGCCGGTCGTTGAAGAACTCTTGCGACTTTCCGCCGAGGATTTGATCTTTCATGCTGACCGGAATCCAGACCTGCTCGGAACTCAGGAAGGTGGCGATACCTTTGAAGCCGCGCGGGGCCACGCCGACGACAGTGTAAGGACGGGCGTTAAACACCAAGGGCTTGCCGACGATGGCGGGGTCGGAGCCGAGTTTGTTGGCCCAGAAGTAGTAGCTGAGCACGGCGACGTCATTCCCATTGGTTTTAGTGTCTTCATCGGGGAGAAAAAAGCGGCCGCGTGCGGGGCGGAGGCCGAGCACGTCAAAATAGTTAGCGCTGACGAGTTCGCCCTGGACCTGGCGGGGTTCGGCGGATGCGCCCCAGGTCAGAAAAGCCGGAGCGTAGGTGGCCAGATCGGTGAAGACCTGGTTGTCGCGGCGATAATCTTTGAAATTGGGATAGGACATGCCGAGTTTTTCGGAGTTGGCCTGGGTGACGAAGGTCTTGCTGTCGATTGTGTCGAGTTCCACAAGGCGGGGCAGATCGCGGACGGGCAGAGCGTTAAGCAAGATGGCGTTGACGACGGTGAAGATGGTGGTGTTGGCGCCGATGCCGAGGGCGAGCGAGAGGACGGCGACGGCGGTGAACCCGGGATTTTTGCCAAGGACGCGCAGGCCGTAGCGCAAGTCCTGGAGTAGGACGTCGAGAATCGGCAGGCCCTTGCGGTCTTGGTAAAGTTCGCGGGTTTGTTGGACGCCGCCCAGTTTGATCAGCGCATTTCTGCGGGCTTCTTCCGGACTCATGCCGCTGCGGAGATTGTCGTCGGTGTGCATTTGCAGGTGACCCTCCAGTTCTTGCGCGAAATTTCCGTCGGGCTCTTCCTTGTGGAAGGTGCCGGCCAGCCTGGTGAAAAATATCTGCAGCGGGTTCATGCGCGTTCATCGCCGGGCGCCAGGAAGCGCGCCAGGATGGCGGTGGTCTGTTCCCAATCGTGTTCTTCGCGTTCGAGGAATTTACGGCCGCTGCGGGTCAATTTGTAGAATTTGGCTTTGCGGTTGTTGTCGGACTGGCCCCACTCGGAAGCGATGCGGCCTTCCTGCTCGAGTTTGAGAAGAGCGGGGTACAAGGTGCCGTAGTTGACGGCCAGCAGGTCGCCGCTGGTCTGCTCGATGCGGCGGGCGATGCCGTAGCCGTGGAGGGGGCCGAGGGCTTCGAGGGTTTTGAGAATCATGAGCGACAGGGTGCCCTGCCAGACATCCATTTTTTCGGCCACTTGGTCTCCCGCCATCGGATTAGCAATTTGAGCGGCTGTATGGGATGCCCATAGTAAGCCCGGGCGGGCTTCTATGGGAAGGCCATACGTGCTGATAAGGATAGAGACGTAATTGGGACGGATTTGTTTCGCGTTTCTACCCAGTTCATACAGGTTACCGATACCTGCGCCTGCGGCACGGTTTCCAATGATCCAACTTAAGTAGTTAGGCGTTCGTTGTGTCGTCAGCCATTGCTTGGCTTGGTCCGAGAGTCTTTAGGACGTCGGTTAGATTTGTGTCCTTATCGCCATAGAATTCAATATATTCGTCGTGGCTGAAAAACGCGTTTAGGTGGTTAGCTTCTGTCAAAACGTAGCCTCCCCAGCCGTTCAGCATAGAGAGTTGCAAGAAGGACGCCAGGTCTTCCCCTTCGTGTTCCAGAAATACGTGCCCAGGTGCTTCCTGAAGCGAACGACTGTCGCCGTATTTCTGACGCAGTTTGTAATACAAATGCCAATTCTCGCTGCTGGGCCAAATTCCCCATTCGGTGAGAAAAAGCAGGGTTGGCCTGCTACGTGGCAGTTCAGAGGAGATCCAGCGAGCAAAAAAGAAAACTTGATACGATGCGGGCGGATACTCGATCCGTGCAACTCGTACATCGGGCATCAGGTCCTGCTTTAGCCTTTGCCTGTCCGATAATCATGTTTCGCATTCTTCTTTGGTGCAGAAGCGCAATGATCCTCCTACGATGAGGGTCATCGTAAGGCGAAACAGACAGACTGGCAATTATTGCCCACTGCCCACTTAACTCCCGACAGACGCGCTTATGGGCTAGTGACCAACAGACCGGTGGCCGACTTTCTTGACTCTTCTTGTGCATGCCGTTAGCCTCGTCGTTCGCGTTGACGAGCATGTTTTTTCTTTCGTTTTGTTTTCGATGCTGAAGCAAGTGTGAATGTTGAGGAGCACGGTAATGAAGAAACGCGGTTTTCCGGGTGTTGGTTTGGTGGCGCTGGCTGGAGCCTTGGTGGCAGGGTTGTTTGCCGCACCTAGGGCGCTTTCGCAGGGAGGGGAGCCGCCGTATTTTGCGATTCGCGGAGCCAAGGTGGTGCCGGTTTCGGGGCCGGTGCTCGAGAACGCGACGATTATTGTTTCGCGGGGAGTGATCAGCGCGGTTAGCCGGGATGCGAAGGTGCCGGACGAGGCGTGGATTATCGATGGAAAAGGGTTAACGGTTTATCCGGGATTGATTGATGCGTTCACGGATATCGGGCTGCAGGCAGCTGCGCCTGCACCGACAGGAGCCGCTGTAGGACAGACGCCGCCGGCGAAACGAGAATTTGCGCGTGGGCCGGAAGACCGGCCGGAGACTACGCCGTGGCGGAGTGCCGCCGATGAAGTGAGCCTGGGGGACAAGCGCATCGAAACGTGGCGCAACGGGGGATTCACGACGGTGATTTCGGCGCCGAAGGGCGGATTTTTTCCCGGACAGGGCGCGATTCTGGATTTGGCAGGGGAGCGGGCTGGAGATCTGGTGGTGAAACCGGCAGCAGCGATTCCGCTGAATCTTCATCCCAGCGGAGGATTCGGGAGCGGGTTTCCGGATTCGTTGATGGGCGTGCTCGCGTATGTGCGGCAGGTGTGGATGGACACGGAGTGGAGTACGCGGGCTTCGAGCGCGTATGAGAAAAATTTGCGGGTGGCGCGGCCGCGATATGACCGGACGGAAGAGGTGTTGGCGGAAGCGCTGGAGGATCACGAAGTGGTGCTGATTCCCGCGAACAACAGCGTGGAGATTCGCCGGTCACTGGAGCTCGCGGAACGTTGGAAGGTGAACGGAGTAATTTACGGCGGGCAGATGGCGTATGAGACGGCAGGCGAGATTGGTGCGAAAAAGATGCCGGTGCTGATGAATGCGAAGTGGCCGGAGACGGAGAAGGATGCAGATCCCGAAGATAAGCCGACGCTACGGACGCTGCGTTTTCGTGAGCGCGCGCCGTCGGCTCCCGCGGCGTTGCTGAAAGCCAACGTGAAATTTGCGTTTTATGACGGCGGGCTGGCGGCGCCGAAGGATGTGTTGAAGGCGGTGAAGAGATCGATTGATGCGGGGTTGCCGGAGGATGCGGCGCTGCGGGCGTTAACGCTTTCGGCGGCGGAAATTTACGGGGTGGCGAACCGCATGGGATCGATTGAAGTGGGAAAGATTGCGAACCTGGTGGTGACAGACGGGAATTTGTTCGACGACAAGACCAAAGTGAAGATGGTGTTTGTGGACGGCTGGAAATTCGAACCGCATGAACCAGAGAAGCCGAAGGATCCACCGAAGGGAGATATCAGCGGGATTTGGAAGCTGGCGTTTACCACCCCGGACGGCGCGGAAGAGGCGACTGCGGATCTGGCGATGGAAAAAGATGGAACGATTACGGGCACGGTGGACGGCAAGCGCGGATTGGGGACGATCTTGAACGGGTATGCGACGGCGGATAAGTTCAGTTTCACCATTAATATTCCGGTGAATGGAACGGCGGCGGATGTGACGTTTTCCGGGACGTTCGACGCGAATGGGCTGAAGGGGTCGCTGAGTCTTACCGGATTTTCCACGGACTTTACGGGGACGAAAGCAGGCGGTAAACCGGCAACGACGACATCTCCGAATATGGCAGGTGGGCTGTGAAGCGGCTGGGCGTGGTGAGCGCGAAGCTGGGGTTGCTGGGCGGCGCGGTTTTGGCGGCATGGTTCGTCGAAGCCAGGGCGTTTGCGGCGGAGCCGCCGGATGCGCCGGCGGTGACGCTGATTGAGAACGCGACGATCCTTACGGTATCTCATGGAACGATCGAGCATGGATCGATTCTGATTCGCGACGGGAAGATTGCGGAAGTGGGAGCATCGATCGCGGAGCCTAAAGGAGCGCAGGTGATTGATGCCAAGGGACAGTTCGTGATGCCGGGGATTGTCGATTGCCACTCGCATATTGCGGTGGACGGGTCGGTGAATGAGGGCAGCGTGTCGGTATCGTCGATGGTGAATATCGCGGATGTTTTGGATCCGGATGATATCGATATTTATCGCGATCTGGCCGGGGGAGTGACGACCGCGAACGTGCTGCACGGATCGGCGAATTCGATTGGCGGACAGACGGTGGTGATCAAGCTGCGCTGGGGACAGCCAGGGGCGAAGCTGCCTTTCGAAGGGGCGGTGCCGGGGATCAAATTTGCGCTGGGAGAAAATCCCAAGCGTTCGAATTTTTCGCGCGGGCCGGAAAAGCGCTATCCCGCGACGCGCATGGGCGTGGAAGAGACGATTCGCGGGGCGTTTACGGAAGCGCGCGACTACAAGGCGAAATGGGACGACTACAACAAGAAGATTTCCGGCGGAGAGAAAAACCTGATTCCACCGCGGCGCGATTTGCGGCTGGAGCCGCTGGTGGAGGTGCTGGAAGGGAAGCGGTATGTGCACGCGCACTGTTATCGCGAGGACGAAATTCTGATGCTGTTGCGGGTGGCAAAAGAGTTTGGGTTCAAGGTGCGGACGTTCCAGCACGTGCTGGAGGGTTACAAGGTGGCGGATGAAATCGCGGCGTCGGGCGCGGGAGCTTCGACGTTTTCGGACTGGTGGGCCTACAAAGTGGAGGCTTACGACGCGATCCCGTACAACGCGGCGATCATGACGCGGCGCGGGGTGGTGGTGTCGATCAACTCGGACGACGCGGAAGAGGCTACACACCTGAATCAGGAGGCGGCCAAAAGCATCAAGTACGGCGGGTTGACGCACGACGAAGCGCTGAAGATGGTGACGATTAATCCGGCGATGCAGCTGGGGATCGATAAGCGGGTGGGGAGCATCGATGCGGGCAAGGATGCGGACCTGGTGATTTACAACCGAGATCCGCTGAGCGCGTATGCGGTGGTGCAGAAGACCATTATCGATGGGCGGGTTTATTTCGACCGCACGCGGGATATTGCCGATCGCGCGGATCGTGAGAACGAAAAGAAGGCGCTGACGGAGAAGCAAAAGAAGGCGGCGGAGAAGAACGAAGAGAAGAAGAAACAGGACGAGAAAAAGCCGGATGAGAAGCCGAAGGCGGCGGCTATGGCCGTTTATGAGGATGAAAGCGGAGCGATGACCTCGTCGCCGGATGGCCGTGGGGGTGCGCGGTGAGCGCCACGCGGCGGTGGTTGCGCAGCGGATTCGCTGGCATGGTGGTGCTCTTGGCGTTGGGTGCGGCGAAGGCACAGACGCCAGCGCCGGCGAAAACTCCCAAGGCGTATGCGTTGGTGCACGCGAAGATTTTTACTTTGGCGGGCGGCGCGATTGAGAACGGGACATTGATTATTCGCGATGGGAAGATCGCGGCGGTGGGTGCACAAGTGGAGGTGCCGCAGGATGCGCAGGTGATTGACGCAGCAGGGATGCAGGTTTATCCCGGGCTGTTCGATCCTGTTACGCAGATGGGCATGCGGGAAATTGGAGCGGTGAGTGCGACGGTGGATTCGACGGAGACGGGAAATTACAACCCGGACGTGGTGGCGGCGACGGCGGTGTCGCCTTCGAGCGAACATATTCCGGTCACGCGGGCGGCGGGTATCACGGAGGTGTTGGCGGTGCCGGCGAGCGGTGGGATGGACTCGTTTGGCGGCTCAGGAATTATCGGCGGGCAGGCTTCGGCGATTCACCTGGCGGGCTGGACGGTGGACGATCTGCAACTTAAACGCAGCGTGGCGATGGTGATCAACTGGCCGGAGATCACGACGAAGACCTTTGATTTTTCGACGTTTTCGCGCAAAGAGAAGCCGTACACGGAGGCGAAGCAGGAGTACGACAAGCAGGTCACCGAATTGGGCGAATGGATGGAACGCGCGCGGCACTACGCGCAGGCCATGGGGCATGGCGGGCCGGCGGATTTTTCGCGGGATCTAAAACTGGAAGCGCTGGTGCCAGTGGTGCGCGGGCAGTTGCCGGTGCTGGTGTTCGCGGATCGCGCGCGGGACATTCGCAACGCGGTGGAGTTCTGCGACAAGCAGAAATTGCGGATGATTCTGGCGGGCGGAATGGAAGCATACAGGGTGAAGGACCTGCTACGGTCACGCAGTATTCCGGCGATTTTGCGCCCAGTGCTGACAGAAGTGCCGGAGGAAGATGATCCGTACGATCGCTTGCTGACGCAGCCGGCGGAATTGCTGGCGGCGGGGGTGAAGTTTGGGTTCGGGAGTTTCGATAATTCGTTCGTGCGGAGGCTGGGACAGAATGCGGCGAACGCGGTGGCTTATGGACTGCCGTATGACGAGGCGCTGAAAGCGGTGACGCTGTATCCGGCGCAGATATTTGATCTGGGCGACCAGGTGGGCACTCTGGAGAGCGGGAAGATTGCCAACGCGATCGTGACCAACGGCGACCCGCTGGAGTTGACCACCGAGGTGAAGTATCTGTTCATACGCGGGCAGCTGACTTCGCTGGACAACCGGCATAAGCGCTTGTTTGAGAAATATTCCGCGCGGCCGAAGCCGTAAAGCTGCTTCACATCACACATAATTCGAAACCAGAGCTACCGCCAAGGCGTCTTATAGATGGTGCCGTCCGGTTCACCTCATCAGCGCTAAACGCCAGCAGGGTGTGTGTTATTGCGCCCGGAAACCGCGTCCATGAAGTCCACTGAGATGAACCCGGGTCCTGAGAAAACTGTGCGCGCACGCCGCTGGCTCTTGCCGGCGGGCGTGGCGATTATTCTGGGAGTGCTGATCGGCGGGTTGATCCTCGCGCGGCACTGGCCATTTTCCGCGAACAACATCGTCGAATCCATTCAAGAAGATTGGCCGGGGAAGATTGCGGTGCAGCATTTTCAGCGGACGTATTTTCCGCATCCGGGCTGCATTCTGTACAGAGTGGTGCTGACGCGTGGGACGGCTACGGCCGGTCCGCCGCTGGTGGCGATTCAGCGGGTGACGATTCAGGCGAATTATCACGATCTATTGTTTCGGCCGGGATATGTGTCGCGGATTATTCTGGAAGGGCTGAAGATTTCCGTTCCGGCGAATGAAGAAAAAGGGGCGGAGGCGGATGCTTCGCAGAAGAAGGGCAAGTCGAACAATTCCTCGGTGCGGCTGGGCGAGGTGATCACCAGGGATGCGGTACTGGAAGTGGCGCGGAAAGATGATCAGCCGCTGCGCTTTGATATTCACCAACTGATTTTGAAATCGGTGAGCGCCAAGGCTGCCATGACGTATGACCTGGCGATGCGCAATCCGGAGCCGCCGGGGGAGATTCGCTCGCGCGGGAAGCTGGGGCCGTGGGACAGCGATCATCTGGATAACATTCCGCTGAACGGCAAATATACGTTTACGCAGGTAGACCTGGGAGTTTACGACGGGATTGGCGGAACGTTGGGCGCGGAAGGCGAATTCAACGGGATGCTGGGAAACATCGAGACGCAGGGCACCACAGAGATTCCGAATTTTCAGGTGACGCACGCCGCGCATCCGGTGTTGCTGAAGACGAAATTCAGGGCGCTGGTGGACGGCACCGGCGGGGACACTGCGTTGCGTTCGGTGGACGGAACGTTCCGCCACACGGCGGTGCATGTCGAAGGAACGGTGGCGTCCAAGGCTGGGCTGCCTGGAAAGACCACCACGCTAAGCTTTGCGGTGCATGGAGGACACATCGAGGATGTGCTGTGGCTGTTCGTGAAAGAAAATAAACCGCCGATGCTCGGGACGACGAATTTCCATGGACGAATGGTGTGGCCTTCCACGGAACATCCGTTCCTGAAGCGCATCACGTTGCAAGGTGAATTTGAGATCGACCATGCCCAATGGGAGAACGCAGAGCGGCGAGCCAGCCTGAATGATTTGAGTAAACGCGCCAGTGGAAAGAAGAAGGATGCGCCGGCTGAGGATGTGACCGCGAATATGAAGGGCAGCGTAACCATGACGAACGCCGTCGCGAAGTTAAAGGATGTCTCTGTGGCGGTGCCGGGGGCGGAGGCGACCATGAACGGGACGTATGGCCTGGAAAACAAGAAGATCGATTTTCACGGGAATTTGAAAACGGATGCTTCGCTTTCGAAGGAGAGCAATGGCGCCAAAGCGATTTTACTGAAGCCGCTGGACCCGTTTTTCAAGCGCAAGAATGCGGGAGCGGTAGTGCCGGTGGAAATGAGTGGCACGTATGACGATCCGCACTTCGGATTTTCGATCACCGGAAGCAAGTAGCGCCAACCCTCCGAATTACAACTCAGAGTTACTTCCCTTCGAATGGATAGCGGTCCTGCGACTGAACCGCAGCGGCCACGTTGCGGCGCAGGGCGATAGTGTCGACCGGGGCCCGCTTGGAGAAACGCTTCAAGACAGACATCTGGGTGGTGAGCATGTCCCCTTCGTGGATGGCGGCGATGGCGCGCTTGGCTTCGTGCTCGACACGCTCGGAGGCGTCGGAGATGAAGACGCGGGCGGCGTCGAGCATGGCTTGCGAGGGACTTTCGCCGCGGCTGGCGGCGGCTTTTTGGGCGCGGAGCATGACCGATTCCATGGCGTAAATTTCCATGACGACGTTGGCGAGGGCGCCGACCAGTTCCTGTTCTTCGGCGAGTTTGTCGCGGAATTTCTGGACGGCGCCGCCGGCGCACTGCAGAAAAATCTTTTTGGAATTGGCCACCACGCTGGTTTCGGCGGATAGCGGGCCTTCGGGCGTTTCTTCGAAGGAAGGGCCCGCAAGAATTTCATCAGCGAGTTTCATGGCGGCGGGGATGAGCGGCAACTGGCCGCCCATGGCGCGCTTCATCAGCATCTGCACGATGAGCATGCGGTTGATTTCGTTGGTGCCTTCGAAGATGCGATTGATGCGCGAATCGCGATAAGCGCGACAGACGGGATAGTCTTCGTGGAAACCGTAGCCGCCAAAAATCTGCACGCCTTCGTCGACGATGAAGTCCAGCATTTCGCTGCCATAGACTTTGGCGATGGAACTTTCGACGGCGTACTCTTCGAGGACCTTCATGGTGGTCTGAATTTTTTCGGATTCCTTGGCGCTGGTGCCGGTTCCGGACGCGGCAGCCATGGCAGCCTCCATATTTCCGGCGGAGCGATAGATCATGGATTCGACGGCGAAAAGCTGTATGGCCATCTCCGCTAGCTTTTCACGGACCAAGCCGAAATCGCCGATGGATTTGCCAAAGGCTTTGCGTTCTCTGGCGTATTTGGCGGCGGTCGTGAGGACATATTTGGAGCCGCCTACCGCGGAAGCACCGAGGGTGAAGCGGCCGGCGTTCAAGATGTTGAAGGCGACGATGTGGCCGCGGCCGATTTCGTGGAGCAGATTTTCTTTGGGGACTTTGCAATTTTCGAGAAAAATCGGCGTGGTGGAGCTGCCGTGGATGCCCATCTTGTGCTCTTCGTTGCCGGGCTTGAAGCCAGGATAGGTGCGCTCGACGATGAAGGCGCTGAATTTCTCGCCGCCCACTTTGGCGAAGACGATGTAGACGTCGGCGAACCCGCCGTTGGTGATCCACATCTTCTGGC
>DATCOK010000515.1:0-3575 GCA_036564765.1 Candidatus Acidiferrum sp.
GGATTGACCATCACCGCGCCCGCGCCCAACTCCGCCGACCATTTCGCCAACCGCCGCAAATCTTCCAGGTCGCCGATTCCCCAACTCGATTCCGACCGCAAGGAATACAGCTGCAATGCCCAGCCCCACGTGTGCAAATCCGGCGGCAGATGACACTTCGCAGGCACGACAATCAGTCGCGACTCTCGGCCCTGCCCGTCAAAAAAAGCGTGGTAACCCAGTGGAAGTTTTACCGAATCGCGATTTGGGTGCGACACCTGCGTCCCGTCTTCCAGCACGATCTCGGAAAAACTCGGCAGCCGGTGGTCATGGCCGTGCCGCAACACGATTAAACCGGCCTCGGGCTCTTCGCCCTGCCCGTCGCGCATCACACTGAGAAATTTGCTCTTGGTTTCCTGCGGAACTTCATGCCAATGCCCGAATTCATCGCGATACCGCTCGTCGATTCCCCAGGCACTCAATTCGGCCACTTCATCTCCCGTCGCGTCTCTCCCGAAACACTCCTGGCAGTCACGCGGTCATCCTTCAGAATGATGGAATCGCGCACCGCTCACAATACAGCTTAGCTGGTAAATAACTCGAGAGGGCCAGTTGCAGCAGTTTCTACGCGCGTCCGTCGACCGCCGGATGCCCAATCAGGTAAGTAATCGGTGCCGGTCCGCCGGATTGTTCGCCGATCTGCCACACATAATCGTCGGCCTTCACCTGTGACACCAGCACCCGCAACTCCTTCTGAGAATACGCGCGCAAACAGGAAATCACCCCGTCAAAGAAGAGCACAAATGGAATCACCGGAACGATCCAAGTCCAGAACAACCGCGATATCCGCAGCGGCCGCATGAACGGCGCCGTAACCAATCCCGCCACCGGCATCAGCAGCGTCGACAAAATCGTCAGCGGGTGCCGCCGCGCCGCCTCAAAAATTCCGATCCCTTGCCGATTGTCCACCGCGTTTTGCAGAATCGCCGTCGCATCCGCCGGATTGAAATGGTGAAACGAAGAAAACATCGTCCGAAATCCGCTAAGCCCCGCCGGCAACTTGGCTGCGTCCGCGCTCCCCGCGTAGCTCGTCACCTGCCCGTGCGTCTCCTGCCGCACATTTTCGAATGCCTCGGTGTTCGGATATTTGTCTGTCAAACAAATCTCCACGGCCCGTCCACTCTGCATCCGCAGCAATTTGTACAACCACAGCCACGGCCCTCCGCCTCCGGAACATAAATCCACCACCCGCTCCACGCCCGAATCCTGAATCGCCCGGCTCAGCAGCGGCACAATCGGCCGGTACGTCCCTCCCAAACTCAAAATAAATTGCAGCGCATCGGTCACGCCATCCCGCAAAAATTTCGGAAACCATTTCTGGTCGTGAAACTCAATAAAACGAGCCCCGCCCAAGCTCCACTTTTCACGCACGAATTTGCGCGCATCCGTCGAAATAGTCGTAACCGTCGTCGAACTGACCGTGGAAATTTTCATCGGAGCGTCGGCGCTGCCAATTTCAAAAACGGAAAGATGTTGTTCGCGAGGACTTCACCGGGCAGGACTGCGCGAGCATGGCCGGCGCAATTACCTGCACCAACCCTGCTCAAATTGTAGCAACAATCCGAATACAGCGGCGGTTTGCCGTTTGCCTAATTGACAGAATCACTTCGAATCAGCGTGATGATGCGCCTTCTCGTGCTCTTCTTGCTCCTCTTTGTAAATTTCCGGCACGCCTAGGCTGCCCTTCGCCGGCAAATGCCTCAGGTAGTCGACAATTTTCCACATCTCTTCGTCCGTCAAAATCCCTTTCCACGACGGCATGCCCGACGGATTGATGCCGTTCTCCACGATCCATTTCAGTTGCCCATCCGTATAATCCTGCACGTCCTTCGAGCTCAACGACGGAATCGGCGGCGACATTTTGTCCGCGAACGGCACTCCCGTCGCTTCACCGTCCAGTCCGTGGCAAATGCCGCAGTGGTGCCCAAAATGTTCCTGCCCGTCGGCAATATTTTCTTTCGTCGCCGCCACCGGGTTCGGCGTGTTTTTGCCGCCCACGGTGATTTTATGCTTCATCTCCGTAGCCATCTTTCCTTCCATGGCTCCCGGCTTGCTCACCTTACAGCCAGCCACCAGCAGCAACGCGCAGCCACCCAAAAAACTAACCTGTCTGGAGTTCATTCCGGCCTCGTCAACATCAAGAGTGCCGCCGCCGCGTTTGGTTACACTCGCGCCAGTCAAGGGCGCACCACGAGGGCGGCACCAAACGCTCAGTGCCCGTTAGCCGCTAACGCCTTCTCAATCGCCGCCGTAACTTCCGGCGCGTCCGGCTTCACCTTCGATTCGAATCGCGTAATCACCCGCCCATCCGGTCCGACGAGAAATTTCGTGAAGTTCCACTGAATCTCCCCTCCCGTCTGCGGATTCGCCGACTTGTCCGTCAAATATTGATACAGCGGTGTTTGGTCCTCGCCCTTTACCGACACCTTGGCCATCATCGGAAACGTCACATGATACTTGCTGCTGCAAAACGTCTTGATCTCCTGGTTGCTGCCCGGCTCCTGCCCGCCAAAATTATTCGCCGGTATTCCGACGATCACCAACCCCCGATCCTTATACTTCTCGTACACCGCCTCCAGCGCCTCGTACTGCGGCGTAAATCCGCAGCGGCTGGCCACATTCACCAGCATCACCACTTTGCCCTTGTAAGCCGCCAACGGCGCCGGCTGCCCATCGATCGAATTTAAAGTGAACTCATACACGCTTTTATCCGCTGCCATCACGCTCGCCCCCAACAGAAAAATACACGCCATCAATTTCAGCATATTGTCTCCTTGCTTGGTCGCCTCAACGATATCGCGCCGTACTTATAGCCCCAATATCGTAGCGCATCCACCGCTTCCATTAGACGCCCAGATTCCCCATTCGCGTATTGAGCCTGCGCGGCCCCTGTTATAGACTCCGCTGACTAGCTCAACACTCTTCAATCACGCAGTTCCGCGCGCCACCGGGAGGTGCGATGCTGACGGCAGCAATCGTAACAGTTACGCATCGTGTTCTAGCCACCACCGACCTCGTCATCATCGGAATTTATTTCGCCATCATCTTCGGCATCGGTCTCTATTTCGCAAAAAAGGGCCGCACCTCCGAGGACTATTTCCTCGCCGGCCGCAATATCGGCTGGTTCGCCATCGGCGCTTCGCTCTTCGTCTCCAACATCTCCACCGAACATTTCATCGGCCTCGCCGGCTCCGGCGCCACCTCCGGCCTGGCCGTCGGCGATTTCGAATGGCTCGCCTGCATGATGTTGCTACTTCTCGGCTGGGTCTTCGTCCCCTTTTATCTGCGCTCTAACGTCTTCACCATGCCCGAATTTCTCCAGCGCCGCTTCAACCGCAGTTGCGCCACCTATCTCGCCACCATCTCCGTAATCGCCTACATCTTCACGAAAATTTCCGTGCACCTCTACGCCGCTGGCATCGTCCTCGAGCGCGTGGTTGGTTGGAATCAGTGGACCGCCGCCATCATCCTGGTCATCGCCACCGGCATCTACACCATCGCCGGCGGCCTCGCGGCCGTTATCTACACCGACCTGG
>DATCOK010000516.1:0-1996 GCA_036564765.1 Candidatus Acidiferrum sp.
ACACTGCATGTGCAGGGTGTAGACCAGGCGAATGGCGCCGAGCCAGAAGAAGCCCATCCAGCCGAGGCCGAGGATGGGGCCGATGAAGATGGAGAGAATGATGACGGGAGTTTCGGCGTAGCCCCAAATTTTGTAGATGCCCCTGTTGACTTCGGGAGCCCAGCGCTGCCGGTCGGCGGGCGGCGTTTGATAGAGCCAGCGCAGATGAGCCCACCAGAAACCGCCTTGCTGCGGACTGGAAATATCGTTGGGGGTATCGGTGGTGGAGTGATGCTGGCGGTGATAGGCGACCCAACTAGCGGGATGGCCGGAGGCGTTGAAGACCGCCCAAAAAATCAGCATCTGCTCGATGAAGCGATTGGTCTTGAGCGTTTTGTGCGCGAGCATGCGGTGATAACAGACGGTGGTGCCAAGTCCGCCCAAAGCGACGAAGAGCGCGGAGAGACCCAAAACTTTGAGACTGGGCAACGGAAATAAAATCAAACCGACGATGGCAAGGGTGTGGATAACGACGAGAAAAGCAAAAACGCCTTCTTTACGGCGGACCGGCTTCCAGAAGGGGCGGTCCCAGGGCCGAGGTTGCGCGGATGCTACTTGATTCATGAACTCTCCGGATGAGCTTGGGCAAAGGCCAAGCGATGAAATTGAGGTGTAGTGTCTTTTAGAGACGTATACACCATACCATTTTCGCGGCGATATGGATTTGAAGCTGTGCAAAAAAGAACAGAATTAGTAACGGGCAGTATTAATTTAAGTTAATACGAGGCTACAGGAAATCCCGCGAAGTTCGGCGCGTTTCTGACGCTAGAATGATAAGGCACAACTTTTTTTGGCGCCGCCGGATCCTGGTGCACTCCTTTGCGAGCTGCGGAATACCGAAAGGAATTTTGACTTGCGATATTTCTGTCTGATCTCCGACTACGACGGCACGCTGGCGCACGATGGAGTAGTGACGGCGAGCACGATTGAGGCTTTGAAGCGGGTGAAAGCTTCGGGAAGAAAACTGGTGCTGGCGACCGGGCGGGAGTTGCCGGAATTGTTGCGGGTATTTCCGGAGACGGCCATGTTCGACCTGGCGGTGGTGGAAAACGGCGCGATGCTTTTTAATCCGGCGAGCGGAGAAAAAAAATTATTGGCGCAAGCGCCGCCGGCGGGATTTGTAGAGGAGTTGCGGCGGCGGGGCGTTTCGCCGCTGTCGGTGGGCGAATCGATTGTGGCGACGTGGCATCCGCACGAAAACACGGTACTGGAAGTGATTCGCGATATGGGACTGGAGATGCAGGTCATTTTTAATAAAGATGCGGTGATGATTCTGCCGTCGGGCGCGAACAAGGGGACGGGAGTGCGGGCGGCGCTGGATGAGCTGGGGCTCTCGACGCACAACGCCCTGGGAGTGGGCGATGCGGAGAACGATCACGCGTTCCTGGGGATTTGCGAATGCAGCGTGGCGGTCGGCAATGCGCTGCCGGCTTTGAAAGAGCGCGCGGATGTAGTGACGGCGGCGACGCACGGCGCGGGGGTGGAAGAGATTATCGAGAAATTGCTGGCGGACGATTTGCGGAGTTTGCAGCCGCGGTTGAAGCGGCATGAAATTTTGCTGGGGCATCAGGAGGAAAGCGGCGAGGAGTTTTGCATCGGGCCGTATGGGACGCGGGTGGCGGTGGCGGGGCCGTCGGGCGGGGGGAAGTCGACGGTGGTTACGGCGATCGTGGAGCGGCTGATCCAGAAGCAGTACCAGGTGTGCGTGATCGATCCGGAGGGTGATTATGACGACATCGAGCAGTTCGTTACCTTAGGGGCGGCTGACCGGATTCCGGGAATCTCGGAGATTCTGGAGGTGCTGAAGAATGCGGGGAGTTCGATCAGCATCAACATGCTGGGGGTGCCGTTGGCGGACCGGCCGAACTACTTTGTGGGATTGCTGCCGCGACTGCAGGAGCTGCGGGCGCGGACGGGCCGGCCACACTGGATTGTGATTGATGAGGCGCATCACCTG
>DATCOK010000517.1:0-4559 GCA_036564765.1 Candidatus Acidiferrum sp.
GCCTTGAGCAGTGAACCCGGCGCGACCGGCGCACCACACCTGCGGCGCGCTCTTACGCTTTGGAACCTGGTAATCATCGGCATGGTCATCGTCCAGCCCATCGCTCCCATGGGCATCTACGGCGTGATCAGCAACAAGGCCGGCGGCCACGTAGTCACCACCATCTTGATCGCCATGGTGGCCATGCTCTTCACCGCCATCAGCTACGGAAAAATGGCCCGCGCCTATCCCAGCGCCGGCTCGGCCTACACCTACGTCGGTCGGGAAATTCATCACGGCTTCGGCTACCTCACCGGCTGGGCCATGGTGATGGACTACATCCTGAATCCGCTGATCTGCACCATCATCTGCAGCAAGCTCACCCAAAACATCCTCCCCGGCATGCCCTACTGGCTCCTCGCCATTCTCTTCGCCGGATTTTTTACCTTCATGAATTTGCGCGGCGTCAAAACCTCCGCCCGCATCAACGATGTACTGGCTGCGGGCATGACCATCGTGGTGGTCATCTTCTTCGCCTTCACCATCCGCTTCTTGTGGGGCCTGCATCACTACGGCACCGGCTTTTTCACTCAACCTTTTTACAATCCCGCCACCTTCAGCTTCTCCGGCGTTTTTCAGGGCACCTCCATCGCCGTCCTCACCTACATCGGCTTCGACGCCATTTCCACCCTTTCCGAAGAAGTAGAAAATCCTCGTCGTAACATTCTGCTCGCCACCGTACTGGTCTGCGTCGTCACCGGCGTCCTCTCTTCCCTCGAGGTCTACGCCGCGCAACTCGTATGGGGCTCGAAACCCTTCGACGTCGACAAAGTGGAATCGGCCTTCCCGCTGGTCGCGCAACAAATCGGCGGCTTCTTCCTCTTCCAACTGTTGAACTTCACGATCCTGATTGCCAACGTCGGCTCCGGCATGGGTTCGCAGCTCGCCGCCGCCCGCTTGCTCTACGGCATGGGCCGCAACGACGCTTTACCCAAAAGTTTTTTTGGGAAAATTTCTCCCAAGCGCCAGATTCCCCAGAACAATGTCCTGCTCATCGGCGCCATCGCCCTGATCGGCGCGTTCGTCATCACCTACGAACGCGGCGCGGAACTCTTGAATTTCGGCGCCTTCATCGCCTTCATGGGCGTCAACGCCGCGTCCTTCATGCGCTACTTCGTGCGCTCCAAACAAAGATCGGCCAGCAGCCTGCTTGTCCCCGTGCTCGGTTTTCTGATCTGTGGCTTCATCTGGTGGAACCTGAGTCCCCCGGCGAAGATCCTCGGCACCATCTGGCTCGCGGTGGGCATCGCCTACGGGGCGTGGAAAACTTCCTGGTTCCGCAATGAAATGTCCTTCGACGCCACTGCCGAGTAACCGCGGCGCGGGCGTAGAATAGCGGACCATTCGGAGGCTTCTTGAAACGGCGCGGCAGCAAAGACTCCACCGTCACCATGCGCGACGTTGCCGAAACCTGTGGCTTCTCCCCCGCCACCGTTTCCATCGTCCTCAACAACGCGCCGCTCGCCCGCTACATCGCGCCGGCCACTAAAAAACGCATCGAAGAAACCGCCAAGGCCCTTGGCTATCGCCCCAACGCCATGGCCCGCTTTCTTCGCAGCAAACGCAGCCACAGCGTCGGCGTCATGTTCTTCGACATCACCGACCCTTTTTGCACTCCGGTGCTGCGCGGCATCGAAAACGCCCTCTACCAATGCTCCTACGTCCCGATTTTCGCCGACGCCCACAATCAGCGAAACCGCTTCGAGCGCTACCTCGAAATGCTGCTCGACCGCCACGTTGAAGGCCTCATTGTCGTAGCCAACTGGCTCTTCGTCGACATTCAACTCCTCGCTGACATCGGCAAACGCAACATTCCCGCGGCCACCATCGGATGGGAACTGCCCGGCGATACCGTCAGCTCCGTCATTGTCGACAACGAAACCGGCGGCCGCCTGGCCCTCGAACATCTCTATCAACTCGGCCACCGCAAAATTGCCTTCATTCGCGGCCCCAAAATGTTGATCGATAGCGCCCCACGCTGGCGCGGCATCCAGAAATTTGCCCAAAGTTCCGGCCTCGAAATCGATAACGCCCTGGTTTTGCAACTCCCGGACTCCTTCGACCCCAGTTCCGGATTCGAAGGCGGCCAGCGCTTCACCGAGGAATTGCTCGAACGAAAAAAACGCTTCACCGCGCTGCTCGCCTTCGACGACCTCACCGCCCTCGGCGCCATCCGCGCCTTGACCAAGGCCGGCGTAAAAGTTCCGGAGCAATGCTCGGTGATTGGCTTCGACGACGTATCCTTATCTTCGCTTTCCGCGCCGGCTCTCACCACCGTGCGCCAGCCGCTCGAAGCCATGGGCAATCTCGCCGTCAACGTGGTGATGGAGGGCGTGAACGCCAATCTCGAAAAACGCGAAGTGAATATCGTGCGCCACAAAACGACTCCCGAATTGGTCGTGCGCGACTCCACCCGCGCAGCCGCCAGCGCCGGCGACGATTAATACTCATCCATCCGAGCCGATTCGGACAAAAAAAAAGGCGCGAGCTTTTCAGCCCGCGCCTTTCTCACACTCGCATCTACTCTCTCGGCAGATAAACCAGCGATGGCGTCATGAACTCCACGCCCTTCAATTCGCTGGTGACCCGTACCCGCTCGAACTTGCCTTTGCGCCCGCCGCTGCCTTCGAACGTCAGCAGGTATTGGTTATTCAGATGATTGGAAATCTCATCGAAATAACTTTTGAACGTCACCGGCTCGCCGAATCCCAGAAAATAAGATTCCGCTCCGGTCTCATCGGAAAGCCTGCTCAACTCCGACTGCGCATTCGAAACGCGAAAGAATCCGCGCCCCGAGTGGCCCGCATCGGGCGCATATAGCGTCCAGATGTTCACGTTATTTTTCTGCGCAGCTTCCACCGTAGGATCGAGATCCGGCGTAGTCGGTGAGAAGTTGCCCCGGAAATAATCAATCCCCGAAGAGATCAGCAGAATCGAACGTCGTTCCCCAGCCCCCGGCAGCCGCTTGATCAAATCCTGCAGCTCCAGATAAGGACTGGAGAAAGCTCCATACGCGCCATACGGGATGCGCAGCGCTTTCGCCGCCAGTTCATGATTATTGGTGAAGTCTTGCCCTACCGTTGCGGCCCCGTTGCGCCCGTAAAAAACCCCCACGAGCGTCGTCGGAGGCTGCGCGTTGATGAACGCCCGCAAATCGCCCCACTGCAAAGCGATATTTTGCTCTAGCGATTCATCAATCAGAATCGCCAGAAACAAAGTCTCGCCGCGGCGCCAGTTGGCCACCTGCAGGCGCTCTTTTCCCTGGTACAACTCGATGTCGTCCTTCTTCACCGCCGGCGGCTGCGAATCTTTCTTGCCGACTGCTGTAACCGTAGTGGTAACCGGCTCGGCCGCTTGCGTCCCCGCGCTGCACAATCCCGAAAGCGCGAGCACGGCCCCCAGCATCAACGTAATTCCATTCCTGTGCATCGTTTCCCCCATTCTTGTTTCCCTTTTTTCTTCTCGCCAGTTAGATGCATAAAGTCGTTCAAACGACTACTAAGCCAGCCGTTCCTCAATTTCCTTCAAAACAACCGGGATCTCTGGCCCAGCTAAACGCTACCGGCTTAGAGGTTGGCATTGCGGACCAACTGTGCTGAAATGCCCAGCCTCAACGCATTCACCACAGGAGCACGCTTGCGAAGCTACATCGGTGCAATCGACCAAGGCACCACCAGCACCCGCTTCATGGTCTTCGACAAAGCCGCGCGCGTCGTAGCCGTCGCCCAAAAAGAACACGAACAGATTTTCCCGCGGGCCGGCTGGGTCGAGCACGACGCACTCGAAATTCTCCGCCGCACCCGCGAAGTCATCGCCGAAGCCTTGGCCCAGCGTGGCCTCGCCGCGGAAGATCTCGCCGCGATCGGCATCACCAATCAGCGGGAAACCACCGTGGTGTGGGACCGCAAAACCGGCGAGCCTGTCGCCAACGCCATCGTCTGGCAGGACACCCGCGTCTCCGCCGAAGTCCAAAGCTTCGCCGCCGACGGTGGCCAGGATCGCTTTCGCGCCCTAACCGGCCTCCCGCTGAGCACCTATTTCAGCGCCCTAAAAATTCGCTGGCTCCTCGAGAATATTCCCGGCGCCCGCGCCAAAGCCGCCGCCGGTGAACTGCTCTTTGGCAACATCGACACCTTTCTCGTCTGGAATTTAACCGGCGGAACAAACGGCGGCGCCCATATCACCGACGTAACCAACGCCAGCCGCACCCAACTTTTCAATCTGCAAACCCTCGATTGGGATCCGCAACTCCTTACCGCCTTCGAAATCCCTAAATCGATGCTCCCGCAAATTCGCTCCAGCAGCGAAATCTACGCCGAAGCCACTCTCCCCGAAATAAAAGACGTCCCCATCGCCGGAATTCTTGGCGACCAACAAGCCGCGCTCGTCGGCCAAGCCTGCTTTTCCCCCGGCGAAGTAAAAAACACCTACGGCACCGGCTGCTTTCTGCTGATGAACACCGGCGACCGCATGGTCCCCAGCAAATGCGGACTGCTCACCACTGTCGCGTACAGGTTTGG
>DATCOK010000518.1:0-13815 GCA_036564765.1 Candidatus Acidiferrum sp.
CGCATCCACGAATCGTAAAGGTAATTCGGCGGGAAGCGGCGCGAGCGATTCACTTCTCGAATCTGTACCACAACGCGTTTCAAGGGCCGCTGGCGCGGAAGTTAGCAGAGTGGTCGGGGCTCGAGCGCGTATTTTTCTGCAACAGCGGCACGGAAGCGATTGACGGGGCTATGAAACTGGCGCGCCTTTGCTCGCGGAATCAAGAAAATGGCGCGAGCGCGAAGGAGTCGGCGAAATACCGATTCCTGGCTCTGGGAAATTCGTTTCACGGAAGGACATTCGGGGCTATCAGTGTTACGGCAACGGAAAAATACCGGTTGCCGTTTTCGCCGGTCGTGCCGGGCGTGGAATTTGTGCGGTTCAACGATGTGGCGGACCTGGAAGCGAAATTGGACGATACGGTATGTGGGGTGTTGCTCGAGACGGTGCAGGGCGAGGGCGGGATTTTCCCGGTCAGCGAGGATTTCTGGAATCGAGCGAGAGAATTGGCGACCAAGCATGGAGTATTACTGATCGCCGATGAGATTCAGTGCGGGCTGGGAAGAACCGGACGACGGTTCGCGTACCAGCGCTTTTCGGGGAAGCCGGACATCGTGGTGATCGCGAAACCACTGGCCGCGGGGCTTCCGCTCGGCGCGATTCTGACCAGCGAAGCCGTGGCAGCGCATGTTTCGCCGGGCTTGCATGGGACGACCTTCGGTGGCGGGCCGATGATTTGCGCGGCAGCGCTGGAAGTTTTGAGGGTAATCGAAGACGAGAAGTTGCTGGAGAACGTGCGCAAGCGCGGAGAAGAGTTACGGGCCGGCTTGCAGTCGCTGGCCGCGAGCTTTGATTTCATTCGCGAAGTGCGGGCCGAGGGCTTGATGGTCGGCGTGCAACTGGCGGTGGAAGGTGCACCGTTCGTGGCGGAGGCGGCCAAGCAAGGCTTGCTGATCAACTGCACGCATGAATTTATTTTGCGGCTGCTGCCGCCGTTTATTGTTACGCGCGCGCAAGTGCGCGAATTTCTGAAGATGTTTGAAGCGGTGCTAGATGCTGTTTCGAAAAACTCCACACTGGCAAAACCCAATCCATCCGTTCAGCGCTCGCTGAATTCCTACGCCACGGCAAGGTGAAACGATGACCGCTACGATGCTGGCTGCACCTATTTTATTGTCGAATGACCTGCTGACGGGAGCGGAATGGAATCCGCCACAGACTCGGGAATTGCTGCAACTGGCGGCGGATATTAAAGCGCGGCCGCAACGCTATACCTCCATCCTGCACGGCAAATTCATCGCGCTGATTTTTGAGAAGCCGTCGTTGCGGACGCGCGTGACATTTGAGGTCGGCATTCAGAGTATGGGCGGGTCGGTGGTTTTCCTCGATCATACGCAAGCGCGGCTGGGCGAGCGGGAATGCATTTCGGACGTAGCGCGAAATCTGGAGCGGTGGGTGCAGGGGATTGTGGCGCGCGTGTATGAGCAGCGAGTGCTGGAAGAGCTAGCGGCGAATACAGAGATTCCGGTGATCAATGCACTTTCGGATAAATTTCATCCGTGCCAGGCGCTGGCGGACTTTTTGACGATCGAAGAGAAGGCCGGTTCGCTACGCGGATTCAAGTTAGCGTACGTGGGCGATGGAAATAATGTGTGCCATTCGTTGATATTTTTGGCGGCGCGGTTGGGGGTGCAGTTGCGCATCGCGACGCCCCCGGGCTACCGTCCGGCACCGGAAGTTTTGCAGGAAGCGAAGCGCGTAGCGCGGGAGACGCGCGCAAAGATTGAATTGTTCACGGATCCGCGGGAAGCGACCGCAGGTGCGCAGGGGGTGTACACGGATGCGTGGACGAGCATGGGATTTGAAGCGGAAGGCGACGTGCGGGAAAGCGTGTTCCAACCTTACCAGGTGAACGCGGAGCTGATGGCGCTGGCGGCGCCGGATGCTTTATTCCTGCACTGTCTTCCGGCGCACCGCAACCATGAAGTCACGTCGGAAGTGCTGGACGGGCCGAACTCGGTGGTGCTGGACCAGTCGGAAAATCGCATGTACGTGCAAAAGGCGATTCTGCACACGCTCTTCTCTTGAACACGTTGGACAATATGCGCGGGGTCGCGGCGATTCAGACGCTGTGGAGCTTTTTGTGTGCGTGGTTGAGGTTGGTTTCACTGCAGTAGTTCCAGTCCTTCATCGCGGATAAGCTAACGAGTGGGAGTAGTCGGAAAGAGGAATCGTGAATAGCAAAGAGGCATACAAACCGAAGAAAGTGGTGTTGGCCTATTCGGGCGGGCTGGACACTTCGATCATTATTCCGTGGCTGAAAGAGAATTATGGCTGCGAAGTGATTGCAGTGATCGGCGACGTGGGGCAACAAGAGGATTTGGAGGCAGCGCGGAAGAAAGCGCTGGCGACGGGGGCGTCGACGGCGGTGATCGAAGATTTGCGCGAAGAGTTTGTGCGCGAATATATCTGGCCGACGCTGCGGGCGGGTGCGGTGTATGAGCACACGTATTTGCTGGGAACTTCTATGGCGCGGCCAGTGATCGCCAAGCGGCAGGCGGAAGTGGCACTGAAGATGGGCGCGGATGGGCTTTCGCACGGCTGCACGGGCAAAGGCAACGATCAGGTGCGCTTTGAGCTGGCGTACAAGGCGATTGCGCCGGAGTTGCGGATTATCGCGCCGTGGCGCGAGTGGGATATCGATTCGCGCGAGGATGCCATTGCGTACGCGCAAAAGCACCACGTTTCCGTGGAGCAGAGTAAGAAGAATATTTACAGCCGCGACCGCAACATCTGGCATTTGAGTCATGAGGGTGGCGAACTGGAAAGTCCCGCGAACTCGCCGAATGACGCAATGTGGCAGTGGATCATCTCGCCGCAGAATGCGCCGGATAAAGCGGAAGAGGTGGAGATTGGTTTCGAGGCGGGCACTCCGATTGCGGTGAATGGAACTAAGCTGGGGCCGGTGGAATTGCTGAATACACTGAACGAGATCGCCGCGCGGCACGGGATCGGGCGCACGGACATTGTAGAGAATCGGCTGGTGGGCATGAAGTCGCGCGGGGCGTACGAAACGCCGGGCGGGACTTTATTGATAACCGCGCATCGCGAGCTGGAAACGTTGACGGTGGACCGCGAGACGGCGCATTTCCAGCAGGCGTTGTCATTGCGGTATGCGGAACTGGTTTATTACGGACTGTGGTTTTCGCCGCTGCGCGCGGCGCTGGATGGATTTTTCTCGGTGTCGCAGCAAAATGTCACGGGGACGGTGGGCTTGAAATTGTGGAAGGGCAATCTGAATGTGACGAAGCGGGTTTCGCCGTTTTCGCTATATCGCACGGACCTGGCGAGCTTCACGATGGGGCGGTATAACCCGAAGGACGCGGAAGGATTTATCAACTTGTTTGCGCTGCCGGTGACAGCACGGCCGAAAGCTAAAGCGGAGAGTGGAAATTAGGCGGTGATGGCCGATGTTTCGCGCTGGAATCGTGATGGCGTGGCTAGATGATTGAGAAAGTAGAGATGAGCGAGCGGAAAGACGACCGATTGTGGGGAGGGCGGTTCGAGCGCGGTCCGAACGAGGGGTTCGACGCGTTTCAGCGGTCGTTTGCGTTTGACCGGCGGTTGTTGCCGTTTGAGCTGGTGGTGGACCGGGCGTGGGCGCGGGCGCTGCAAGGGGCGGGAATATTGGACGCTGGTGAGGCGGAGCAGACGCTGACGGCGTTGAGTCGGATTGCAAAGAAAGCTGAAGAAGATGCGGCGTGGCTGGACGGTTCGGATGCCGAGGACGTGCACCATTTTGTGGAAAAGGCTTTGGTTGCGGAGTTGGGGCCGCTGGGTTGGAAGCTGCATACCGGGCGTAGCCGTAATGAATTGGTGGCGACGGATTTTCGGTTGTTTGTGCGTGAGTCGGTGGCGGAGTCGAAGGGCGCGGTGCGCGATTTAATTCGCGCGGTGGTGAAATTGGCGAAAGCCAATTTGCATTTGGCCATGGCGGGCATGACGCATATGCAGCACGCGCAGCCGATTCTGGTTTCGCATTTTTTGCTGGCGCACGGAGAGGCGCTGCTGCGCGATGTAACGCGGCTGGAGCATGCGGCCTCTAGCGCGGATGCCTGTCCGATGGGTTCGGGGGCGCTGGCGGGTTGTTCGTTTGCGATTGATCGAGAGGCGATTGCGCGGGAGCTGGGGTTTTCGCGCGTCACGGCAAACAGTTTAGATGCAGTGAGCGACCGGGATTTTGCGCTGGATTATCTATTCGCGCTTACGGGGATTGCCACGCACCTTTCGCGGCTGTCCGAGGATTTTGTGTTGTTTGCTTCGCAGGAATTTGGGTATGTGGTCTTGCCGGACGAATATTCGACGGGCAGCAGCTTGATGCCGCAGAAAAAAAATCCGGACGCGTGGGAGTTGTTGCGTGGGAAGACCGGAAGAGTTACCGGAGCGTTGGTGGGCTTGCTGATGACGCTCAAGGGATTGCCGAGCAGTTACCAGCGGGACTTGCAAGAGGACAAGGAGTCTTTGTTCGCGGCGCACGATCAGGTGATTGCGATGCTGGCGGTAGCGACCGGGGTGCTTAGTGCGACGCGTTTCAACGAACAGAAACTGATAGCGGTTGCGAGCAACGAAGCGCTGTTGGCGACGGAGGCCGCAGATTATCTGGTGCGGCGGGGAATGCCATTCCGGAAGGCGCACGATGTGGTCGGAAAACTTTTGCGCCAGGCCGAACGGCAACGGGTGAGTTGGGCGAAAGTGCCGCTGGCGGAGCTAAAGAAGATCGCGCCGGAGTTTGAAGCGGATTTCGGTGAAGGTTTGAATGTGGAAGCTGCGCTGGCGTCCAAGAACGTAGCGGGCGGTACGGCGCGCGACCGCGTTCGAACTGCATGTGAGCAACTGGAAACAAAATTAAGTGATATGGGAGATGGAAAATGAAAACGACCAGCAGCGTCAGCCAAAACGATTCCGCGGTGGTAGTGGAGGATCGGAGGCCTCTTCCGGCGTCGCACTGACGCTCCGGACCTGTTGGCGATGAAGCACGCCCTCTCGGAAGCCTCGCTGCCGCACGGATTTCGGTTTGCGGCCACGGCTTGCGGCCTGAAGAAAACGGGCGCGCTGGACCTTGGATTGTTGTGCAGCGACGCGCCGGCTTCGGCAGCGGCGGTGTTCACGCAGAACCTGGTGGTAGCGGCGCCGGTGGTGATCTCCCGAAACCATTTGCGTTCGTCGAAAGGGCGGATGCGCGGCGTGGTGGTGAATGCCGGCAACGCCAATTGCGCGACAGGCCCTGCGGGAGATCTGGCGGCGCAGAGAACGATTGCTGAGGCCGCCAAGCGGTTGGGTTGCCGCGAAGAAGAGTTGTTTGTTTGTTCGACCGGAGTTATTGGGGTGCCGCTGCCGCTCGACAAGATTTTGCGGGCGCTGCCGGTGATTGCGCGGCACCGCCGGCCGTCGGCGCGTTCGTTCGCGGAATTGTCGCTGGCGATTTGCACCACGGATACGCGGCCGAAAACGGCAGCTGCATCTTTCAAGATGGCCGGCAAGCGTATCCATTTTGTGGGCTGCGCCAAGGGCGCGGGGATGATTCACCCGAATATGGCGACGATGCTGGCGTTTGTGATCACGGACGCAGCGATCGTGCCGGCGTTGCTGCAGAAAACGTTGCGCGACGTAACGTCGCGGACGTTCAACGCCATCTCCATCGACGGGGATACTTCGACAAACGACACGCTGCTGGTTCTGGCCAATGGCGCGGCCGGTGCGCCGAGCATCAAGACTGGAACGGCGGCCCACCGGGGATTTGCCGAAGCGCTCGAAGAGGTGTGCCGTTCGCTGGCGCTGCAAATTGTGGCGGACGGCGAGGGGGCGCAGCGAGTCATCGAGATCGAGGTACGCGGCGCGCGGAACGAAGTTGGTGCACGGCGAATCGCGGAGACCATTGCCACTTCTCCATTGGTGAAGACGGCGTTTGCCGGGGGCGATCCGAATTGGGGGCGCATTTTCGCAGCGGCCGGGCGGTCCGGGGTGAAGTTCGAGCCGTCGAGGGTGGATGTGACCATGGCGGGAGTGCCGGTGCTGCGGCGAGGCAAGCCGCTGGACTTCAACGAGCGCGCGGCCAGTAACCGACTGCTGGCGAAGCACGTCCCAATCATCGTGAATCTGCACGCGGGAGACGCGGTGGCGCGTTACTGGACCTGTGATTTCACCGCGGAATATGTGCGCATCAATGCCAGTTACCGGACGTGATTTGAATAGCGGCGTGAAATGCGGCAAAGAGCGGAAAGAAACAATTGTTGCGATTGCGCGCAGAAATCATTTCCGGTTGCAAAAGCGATTAAACTTCGAGAGGATTCCACTGACCGCTGAAGTCACGGTCTGCGTCCACGGTGGCTCGGCCATTTCGAGCGCTCGTATCCGCCCTCTGTTTCTTTAGTGCGCTCCGCGACTCGCAGTGGGGTTCCGGACAGAAGGAGTGCGCAGGTGAAGAAACTGTACATCGGTAATCTCCCGTTTTCCGCCACAGAAGAGCAGCTGAACGAGTGGTTTGCGCAAGTGGGCGTGCCTCCTTCGAATGTCAACCTCATTCGCGACCGGTTCACCGGGCAGTCCCGGGGATTCGCGTTCGTGGAAGTAAATGATGAGGATGTGGAGCGGGCCATCAATTCGCTGAACGGCCAAAATTTTGGCGGACGCAATCTGGTGGTGAATGAGGCGCGGCCACAGGCGGAACGAGGCGGCGGGGGACGGCCGGGTGGTGGCGGTGGAGGTTATGGCGGGCGTGGCGGAGGTGGTGGTGGCCGTGGAGGCGGTGGCGGCGGGCGTGGTGGTGACCGCGGGGGCGATCGTGGCGGAGACCGGGGAGATCGCGGCAACCGCTGGTAACAATGCTTCCGTTTGAAGAATTTGTAAGAGCAATCTGCAAAGGCACTGACACCAGACCCTGACCAGGCCCTTTGATCATTCTTGTTTTTTCTGTTCTAAATTCCTCCGCAGCTTTGATTCCTCGTGGACTTCACCCTGGACTGTTAGTCGTGTGCAATACCGTTTTGGCCATTGGCTCGAACCGACCTTACAAGCATTGGCGACTGACTAGTCCCCTCCGTTATCCATGACTTCCGGCCGCAACCGGCGCGGAACAAAAGGGCTAATGACGGGTTTGATACACCGAGAGAAGAAACTAGCGGAGGGCGGAGAGTTGTGCAGTATATCTCTAGCTCCGATGTTATCCGGGCGGTTCTACTGGAAAGTCCAGTGAACCTAAGAACGGAATGCTGCATCCAACGGTTGAAATGTGGCGTAGTTAACATGAGTGGTAAAGGCTGCAAGGTAATTTGAGCGGTACACACAAATGACGACCTGGCACAAACGAGATTGGAAACAGTTTTATGAGCTGGCGCGGCGGCCCTGGCAGCGCCATCGTCCCCCTCGGCCCATCTATCCGACGGGCCTCAACCGGGTGTTGCCGGCAGCGGGATTCAGCTTGTCGGAATTGGACGACGCGGGTTTGGATCTGGATTTGGCGGAGAGCCTTGGGCTACCGGTGGATGCCGGGCGTATCGGCGCGTACGGGCCGAATGTGACCACGTTGCGCGACTTCGTGCGCTCGTCGCGGAATCCTTTGTAACTGTTGTATTTGTTCCCCTGTAATCCACATAACGGCGGTTTGGTGGTTTTAGGTCGAGGCGCGTAAACTAGGTCTCGGATCACTCATGGCCGCACCGTTTAACATTCTCCCCAACGCGAACAGCGTGTCTCCGGCGTTTAGCCCGGGGGCTCATCCACGCCCCGAATGGCTGCGGGTCAAGTTTTTTGGCGGCGAACGCTATCAGGACCTGAAGCGCATTATGCGCACGCTGGAGCTTCATACGGTGTGCGAAAGCGCGCGGTGCCCGAACATGGGCGAGTGCTGGGAGCACGGCACGGCGACGTTCATGATACTTGGGGATATTTGCACGCGGGCTTGCGGATTTTGCGCGGTGCCGTCGGGGAAGCCGGCGGGCCCGCCGGATGAAGATGAACCGCTACGGGTGGCGGAAGCAGTGGCGAAGATGGGTTTGCGATACGCGGTGGTTACGTCGGTGAACCGGGACGATCAACCGGACGGCGGGGCGCAGATTTTTGCGCGGACGATTCAGGAAATCCGGCGGCGCGTGCCGGGCTGCAAGGTGGAAGTACTGATACCGGATTTTCGCGGCAACTGGGAGGCGCTGGATACCGTGCTGGCGACGCGACCTGATGTGTTGAATCACAACACTGAGACGGTGCCGCGTCTGTACCGGCAAGTGCGTAAGGGAGCGCTGTATGAACGGTCGCTGGAGTTGCTGAAACGGGCGAAAACCGCGCACCCGGAAGTGCCCACGAAGACGGGATTGATGCTCGGTCTTGGCGAAGAGAAGCAGGAAGTGCTGGAGACTATACAGGATCTGGCGAATCAGGGTACGAACATTCTGACGTTGGGGCAATATTTGCAGCCGACGCGAGAGCATTTGCCGGTGGTGCGCTACGTACATCCGGATGAGTTTGCGGAGTTCAAGGTGCGCGGTGAAGCCATGGGCTTCAGCCACGTCGAGGCAGGGCCGCTAGTGCGCTCTTCATACCATGCGTTTGAGCAGACAGAATCCGCGCAAAAGTGAGCAGCTGTTTCGAACTCACCCCCAATCCCCGTTCGCAGCATCGTCCAGACACACACGCACCCGATTTTGGGCGCGGCGTTGATTTAATTGGTGTTGGGAAACTTAGGAGTGCACTGCTGCGGCCGCTGCGGCTTTTTTCGCGGCTTTTGCTGCTGTAGAGGCTTTGCGACGACGCTTGGTCTTAGGCGGCGTGGCGGGAGCTTCGCCGATCAATTCCGCGGTCATGATACTGGTGACAAAGAGCTTGGGGCCATGGTCGTCGAAATCGACCGAAGTGCGGTCCATGTCCGAGGCCGTAACAATTCCCAGGCCATAAACTTCATGCTTGATGGTCTGACCTTCCTGCATCGCTTGCACAATGCCCTCCTTGGGATGATTCGTGCGAATGGCTTGGTTCGGAGAATCCGGGTGCCTGAACCAGGTAGGCTAAGATGTCGCTCCAGTTTAGGACGCGGAAGAACTGGGGAGACAGAAACGATTCCGGGACAATATTACTATAGAAGTAGTGGTTTGTCTAGGACTTACGAGGGCAAAGGGAGCTGCATAGCAAGTTAAATTATTGATAATGTTAAGGTTATTTTGGGGCGCTAGTCGAGGGCTTCAGGCTCGAGATTCAGGTGTCCTTCTCCTGCGGCTTTTTTCTCCCAGTATTTGCGGATCCAAGCTTCGAAGCTCTTTCCGGCTGCGGTGTCGCGTCCGGTGAAGGCCAGTGCCGAAATATCGGCGTAGCAAATCTTACGCCGCTGGTTGCTGTCCTTAGGCAGGAGGCGAACAAAACTGGTGGCCAGGGTTGTGCCGGCGATGCGATCGAAGATGTAGCCTTCGATTTTCGCACCGTCTTTGATGGTAACGGTTATGTCGCCGCGATAGTCGAACGCTTTTTCGAGCGCGATGCGAAGGTCATCTTCATTGGCTAGTTCTGGTACCCAGCCTTCGATGCCTTCGTGAACGGTTCCGGGGGCGACTTCGAGATTGTCGGGATTTTGCGCCGTGGCGGTCGACGAAGAGTGGGGGATTCGCGCTTCGGATTCTCCGGCGGTGCTCAAGCGCGGGTCTCCGTGAGCTCTGCTTTGCTCGAGTCGATCTGCACCAGCGGATTGTAGGCGTGGACGGGCTTGACCGGTTCATTGAGCATGGCCAAGGCGTCGGCGTCTTCATATTTTCCGGACAAGGTAGCTTTTGCGGTGGCCCACAGGCCGCGCAAGCCGCTGAAGGTGTGGTCGACGGCGGAGGCCTCGTAGCCGCTGTGGACCATGCAGTTGGCGCACTTGGGATTGCCGGATTCGGTGCCGTAGTTCTGCCATGCGGTGGCGTCCAGCAGTTCCTGGAAGGTATCGGCGTAGCCGTCTTGCAGAAGGTAGCAAGGCTTCTGCCAGCCAAAGACGTTGTAGGTGGGCATGCCCCAGGGGGTGCAGGCGTAGGTGCGCTTGCCCATCAGGAATTCGAGGAAGAGCGGCGACTGGTTGAATTGCCAGTTGGGCTTGCGATTCGAGAGGATGGCGCGGAACAGGCGGCGGGTGCGGGCGCGACCGAGGAAATGGCGCTGATCGGGGGCTTTGTCGTACGAATAGCCCGGGGAGAGCATCATGCCTTCCACGCCGAGGTCCATCATTTCGTCGAAAAATTTGCGGACGCTGTTGGGATCGGCGCCGTCGAAAAGCGTGGTGTTGGTGGTGACGCGGAAGCCCTGCTTGACGGCTTCTCGCACACCTTCGATGGCGAGGTCGTACCCGCCTTCGCGGCAGACGGAAAAATCGTGGTGTTCGCGCTGGCCATCGACGTGAACGGAAAACGTAAGATATTTGCTGGGCTTGAACAGGTGGAGTTTTTCTTTAAGCAGCAGCGCGTTGGTGCAGAGATAGATGTATTTTTTGCGGGCGATCAGGCCCTCGACGATTTTGTCGATTTGCGAATGCATCAGCGGTTCGCCGCCAGGGATGGAGACCATGGGGGTGCCGCACTCGTCCACAGCTTTGAAGCATTCTTCGGGCGAGAGTTCCTTTTTCAGAATGTGGGCGGGGTATTGGATCTTGCCGCAGCCGGCGCATGCCAAATTGCAGCGAAAAAGCGGTTCCAGCATGAGAACGAACGGGTAACGCTTGCGCCCTTGAATTTTTTGTTTGAGGACGTAGGTGGCGACCGTCCACATCTGTGAAATCGGTACAGGCATCTTGGCGTTATTCCCGCAAGCTCAGAATGTCGCGCAATGGCTGATTAAACCGCGCGATTGGTTTGAATTGGTGCTTCTCTATTGTACCCGAGATGGGCGAATTTTTGCCCAGGCTTTCGCAAGGTAAACAGGCTACGACTCTGAAAATAGTGGCTCTGGGGGCCTCGGATTCGAGTGCGGCGTACAATCGCAGGGATGTCAGAAGCCGATTGGCTTATGCCTCGAGAAAATCTCCTCTCTTTGTTGGATGCGTTTGAGCGTTGCGGCGGCGATATTGCCGTGGTGCAAAAGCGCGGATACCGGCGCGAGACGTGGAGCTACTCGAGACTGGCGGGGATGGCGCGGGGTCGCGCGGGGTTTCTGAAAGAGCGCGGCGTCGGGATCGGTGAGCGCGTCTTGTTGTGGGCGCCTAACAGCGCAGAGTGGATGGCGGCGTTTTGGGGTTGCGCGTTGCGCGGAGCGGTGGCGGTGCCGATGGATGACGGCGCCTCGGTGGATTTTGTCGCGCGCGTATTGAGAAGTGCGGGTGTCAAATTTGTTTTCACTACTCGGGAACGGGTGTTGGCGCGCGGCGAGGTCTTTGATGAGGGCGTCGAGGTAGTTGATCTTGACGGAGAATTGTGGGCAATTCCAGCGGCGCCGGGAATGGATGTCGCTGCGTACGCTGATGGACCTTTGACGCGAGCGTCCGTCGCAGAAATTTTATTTACGTCTGGGACGACTTCGGAACCTCGCGGGGTGGTGCTGACGCATGGAAATTTTCTAGCGAATCTGGAGCCACTGGAAAAAGGGATCGAGGCGTATCGCAAGTACGAGCGGTGGTTTCATCCGCTGCGTTTTGTGACGCTGGTTCCGTTGAGCCATGTGTTTGGGCAGTTCATGGCTTTGTTGGTTCCGCCACTATTAGGCGCGACAGTGGTGTTCGAAGGATCGGCGAATCCGTCGGAAATCATGCGCACGATTCGAAAAGCGCGGGCCACGGCGTTGATCGCGGTGCCGCGAATGGTGGAAGCGTTGCGCGGGGGACTCGAACGAGAGATCGCGGCGCGCGGAGATAGCGAGAAGTTTCGGAAGAAATTTGCGGCGGCTGCGGGACAGAAATTTCTGCGGAGGGCATGGATGTTTCGGCGAGTTCACAGCCAGCTGGGATGGAAATTCTGGGCGTTTATTTCGGGTGGCGCGGCGCTGGGGCAGCGGGACGAGGAGTTCTTCAAACGGCTGGGTTATGCGGTGGTGCAGGGGTACGGGATGACGGAGACGGCGTCGCTGATCAGTTTGAATCACCCGTTTCGTGCTACGGAAGGAACGGTTGGGAAGATCCTGCCGGGGCGGGAATTTCGACTGGCAGAGGATGGGGAGATTCTGGTTCGCGGGGAGAATGTTTCGACGGGCTATTGGGAAGGCGGTGAGTTGCGGGAGGCGAAGGAAGCGGGCTGGCTGCATACCGGAGACATTGGGGAGCTGGACGCGGCGGGGAATTTGCGGTTTCGCGGGCGGAAGAAGAGCGTGATGGTCACGGCGGCGGGATTAAATATATATCCGGAGGATCTGGAGAACGCGTTGCGCAAGCAACCGCAAGTGCGTGACGCCGTGGTGGTGCCCGTGGAACGCGACGGGAATGCCGAACCTTGCGGCGTTCTGTTGCTGAACTTCCCTGACAACGAGCAAGAATCAAAACTTCCAGGCGCTCCAAAGAATCTTGCGAGTGCTGCTATTTCCGGTGCGAACGCGAACTTGGCGGAATTTCAAGGGATGCGAACGTGGGTGGTGTGGCCGGAGGCAGATTTTCCTCGTACGGCTACGGGTAAAGTGCGTCTGGGATTGGTTGCGGACCGAGTTCGGGAAATACGCGGGGGCGATGAGTCGCGCGTCGCTCATTGGGAAGCAGGACCAACTGATGAGAGCCTGGAAGCGTTGATCGATAAATACAAAATCCGGGGTGTGTCGGGCGGTGCGGGGCTCGAAGCGGATTTGAATCTCAGCTCCCTGGACCGTGTGGAACTGATGAGCGCGCTCGAGGATAAATTTCGCGTGGAATTGGATGAAACGGCATTTTCGAAGGCCAAAACCGTGGGCGAGATTCATGCGCTGCTACAGAAGCCGGCGGCGCAGCGTGAAGAGTACAGCTATCCGCGATGGGCCCAAACGACGTTGATGAGATTCCTGCGGTTGGGCGGTTACTACACCGTGGTTTGGCCGGTCACCATGCTACTGGCCCATCCGCGGGTAGTTGGGGGCGAGAATTTGCAAGGGTTGTGCGGGCCGGCGCTGGTGGTGTCGAACCATATTACGAGACGAGCGGATATTGGATTGATCCTGGCGGCGCTCCCGTGGCGCTTTCGGAATCAGCTGGCTACGGCGATGGGAGGCGAAACCTTGCAACGCATGCGTCGGCCTCCGACGGATTGGCCGGTTTTCAGGCGCTGGACTTATTCACTGGGATATTGGTTGGTCACGGCACTGTTTAACGTGTTTCCTTTGCCGCAGCGGAGTGGTTTTCGAGAAAGTTTTCGATTTGCCGGCGAATCGGTGGACCGCGGCTACAGTGTGCTGGTATTTCCTGAGGGCGAACTCTCTAGCAACGGGAAGATGGCTTCATTTCAGAGCGGCATCGGCCTGCTGACGCAAAATCTGGGATTGCCTGCGGTGCCGATGCGGCTCGATGGAGTGTGGCAGATGAAATCCGAAGGGCGACGATGGGCGCGGAGCGGGGAGATTACGGTCCGAATTGGAGCGCCTCTGAGGTTTCCCGCGGGCGCCGATCCGGAGAGCATTGCGCGAGCATTGCACGATGCGGTGCAACGGTTGTGAACTGACGAAGCACGGCGGTGGCGGGCTCCGGCGGATGGACGACGTTCTGTGGCAAAATAAAGATTCCACGACTATGGCTAATCGAACCACGCTTGAAGCAGAACGTCCCGCTAAAGCTCCAAAATCCGCGAAGAAGAGCGGCGCAGGCGGCGCGAAAAACGGCGGCACGGACCGCGAACGGGTTTTCGAATTGTTTCGCCGCTGGGGCTTTTACGAAGCCAACCT
>DATCOK010000519.1:0-11826 GCA_036564765.1 Candidatus Acidiferrum sp.
CGCCACCTTCGTGCGTCTTAGCCAGGAGGCTGCTTCACGCCGCTTCTATCCCGCCATTCATCAGGCTCTCGCTTCTCTCGACGCCGTCGAATTGAATCGTCCCGGCGCCACCCAAAGTTTGCGGCCCCGCATCGGTGCCGAAGAGCGCATCCCCGAATTCGTCGAAGAGACTCTGCGCGGCGGCCAGCTCCCCGACGGCATGAACGAAATTCTCGCGCTGATGCCGCAGCCCACCCTGCAATACCTCACCACCCGTTTCGGCCACTGCGGCTTTCGCGACGATTGCGAGCTGCTCGGCGACATGGCTCGCGCCCTCGGCGATGATGTCGCCCAGCGCCTCACCGAAACCTTGCAGGTCGCTCCCGCCTCCGAAGCCGTCGAGGTCATTGGCTTGCTCAGCCAGTTAGCCCCCGAAACCGTCGAGCAATTCCTGCCCGTGCGCCTGGAGCAGTGGCCTCGCACCGCCCACGATCGCACCGTCCGCCAGCTCTCTTCCGTTCCCGCCGAACAGCGCGCTCATTTACTCCTGGTCATCTATGAATTCCTCGATATCCTCATCCGTCCGCTGGCCATCGACGAAATGGGCATGTCCGGCCGTCCCGAGTGCATCACTAAACTCTTGCAGTTGGTTGGCGACGACGACACCCCCGGCTACATTCGCGTCAAAGCCATCGAAGCCCTCGGCCGTTTGCGCGCCACCGCCGCCAGCGCCGCCCTGCAGCACATCCTCGATGCTAAGCAGCTTTGGCGGTGGACCTACCCCAGCGAACTGCGCATCGTCGCCGTACAGGCTCTCAAGCTCATCGATCCGCAAAACGCTAACGAAAAACTTCCCAACACCGGCATCGAACACAAAGATCTCGCGCTCGAACCCAGCGACCCCGAGCCCAACGCCACCGTCATTCGCCAACGCCGCTACGCCCGTCTGAAGCTTTCTCACAATGTGGTCATGACCACCGCCAACCTGCGCGAAAATTTCCGCCTGTCGGTTCCGGAGCTGAACCTCGGCGGCGGCATCGGCTCTGGCGAGCGCCATCTCGCCCCCGGCTCGCTGCTCACCCTCAAGCTGTCCGCCGGCATGCGCACTATCAAGGCCCAGGCCATCGTGCGGGGAGCCCGCCCGCAAGCTATGGCCTTTGAGTTTGTGGATATGGATTTGGAAGAACGCGCGCGCCTAAGAAAAATGCTGCTCGAACTCGGCTCGCTGCCCGGTGCCGCGCAACCCATGAATCGCGCCCGCCGCCGTGGCCGCATCGCCCTCAGTAAGAGTTAGCCCGATGCGCCATTTATCGTTATATGGAGCCTCCGAGATATATCGAGCCTCCGGGATGTATCGAAACTCTGGGTGCCGCACCCTCGGGTTTATGGAGGGTGCGGTTCGTAACATGGAAACGGCAAGTTTGAATGATCGTTCAAGAAGTTCGCAGTTAGTTGAACGTTCAACTAACTCCCGAAAAGTTGGTTGAACACTCAACCAAGAGATCGTTGATTTACTTGAACGTTCAACCAAGAAGTCGACGATTTAGTTGAACACTCAACCAAATTCAACCTCATTCGAACGATTTGTCCGCTCCCCGAATTGACACTGCGCAGCCCCTCCGCTACGCTTTCAACTCATTCACACGATTCACTTTCAGTAAATTTTCGCGCAGCACGCCGCTCCGCATTCCAATCGAGCAGGGGACAGGTTAATCGCCGCATGGCAGAAGAAAAGCTACCGACTCGCGCCGCCGACTTTTCCGAGTGGTACAACCAGCTGGTCCTGAAAGCGCAGCTCGCCGATTACGCGCCGGTGCGCGGCTGCATGATCGTGCGTCCCTACGGCTGGGCGCTCTGGGAAAACATCCAGCAAGCTTTGGACCGCCGCTTCAAAGCCACCGGCCACCAGAACGTCGCTTTTCCCCTGCTCATTCCCCGCAGCTTCATCGACAAGGAAAAGCACCATGTCGAAGGCTTCTCCCCGGAACTCGCCGTGGTGACCATCGGCGGCGGCGAAGAACTCGCCGAGCCCCTGGTCATTCGCCCTACCTCCGAAACCATCATCGGCCACATGTGGGCCAAGTGGATTCAGTCTTACCGCGATTTGCCCGTGCTTATGAATCAGTGGAACAGCGTGGTTCGCTGGGAATTGCGCACCAAATTGTTTCTGCGTACCCTCGAATTTTACTGGCAGGAAGGCCACACCGCCCACGCTACCCGCCAAGAAGCCGAAGTCGAAACGCGCCAGATGCTCGACATCTATACCGACTTCGCCGTGAACGACGCGGCCATCCCGGTCATCCCCGGCAAAAAATCCGACGCCGAAAAATTTGCCGGCGCCGACCACACCTACTCCATCGAAGCCATGATGGGCGACGGCAAAGCCCTGCAAGCCGGCACCTCGCATTTCCTCGGCCAGAATTTCGCGCAGGCCTTCGAAGTGAAATATCTCGACCAGCACGGCCAGCAGCAGCACTGCTGGACCACCTCCTGGGGCCTTTCCACCCGCTTCATCGGCGCCATCATCATGGTGCATGGCGACGACCAGGGCCTGGTGCTGCCGCCCAAACTCGCACCCTACCAAGTGGTGATTGTGCCCATCTTCAAGACCGACGAAGAAAAAGCCAGCGTCGCGCCGGTCGCCAAACAACTCAAAGCAGATCTCGCCAAAGCCAACATCCGCGTCACCCTCGATGAGCGCGAAGGCCCCAGCCCCGGCTGGAAATTCAACGATTGGGAGATGCGCGGTGTCCCGCTGCGCGTAGAACTCGGCCCCAAGGATGTAGCCAAGCAGGCCGCCATGCTTTCGCGCCGCGATCGCCCCGGGCGGGAAGGGAAGGTCAGTGCCGCGCTGGCCGATCTGCCGCGCACCATCGAAACATTACTCGCGGAAATCCAACAGTCCATTCACGACAAAGCCCTGGCCTTTCGCAAATCGCGCACCCACGACGCCCACAACTACGACGAACTCAAGAAGGCCGTTGAGACCGGCTTCGCTTTTTCCCACTGGTGCGGCAGCGCTGAATGCGAAGCCAAAATTAAAGAAGAAACTCGCGCGACCATGCGCTGTATTCCCATCGACCAGGACAACGAAAAGCCCGCCCACGGCGGCACTTGCGTAAATTGCGGCAAACCAGCCGCCGAGCGCGCCATCTTTGCCCGCGCCTATTAGTGCATTGCCAGCCACTACAACGCTGCGGACTGGTAAAGAAACGCCCCTGACGAATCCGCTACGGCGAGTGACCAATTTAGAAGCGGCGCGGGCCGCGACTTTAGACCAGTTCCGTTGCGGAAACACTGGTTTCCGCACTTCTAGACACCCTCAACCGCGAATGTTAGTTTCGTTTCATGAGAACTTTTGGCTCATACACCGACCGGCGCCAGCGTGGAGAGGGCCGACTCAAGTCGATCCTCATTCTGGCGATTATGGCTGCCGCCATTTATGCCGGCGTGAAGATGGTGCCGCCCTACGTCGCCGAGTACCAACTCGCCGACAAGATGCAGGAACAGGCGCGCTTCGCGGTGGTCAATCGCTTCACCGAAGATCAAATTCGCGAAAACATTTTTAAGGTGATGCAGGATTTGGAAATCCCCGCAAAACGGGAAGATATACACATCGTTGCCACCCAGCAGGTGGTAAAAATTTCTCTCGATTATTTCGTACCTATCGAATTGCTTTCCTACCATGTGGATTTGCATTTCACTCCCTCGAGCGAAAACAAATCGCTTACCTAATTGGCAGGCCACGCCCTTGACCTTCGGCGCGCGCCAAAATTCCGCAACGCTACAGGCAACAGTTCCGCCCCCACCTCCGTCTTTCTACTTAGAGGCGCATACGAGACAATGAATCTCAAGGACTGGAGTCAGCGATTGCGCCTGCGTTTCAAAAAAGAGTTTTTTACCTCCATCACCGGCCTGACCATTCTGGCCGTGCTGCTCGCCATCGTGCTCACCAGCGCCGGCGTGTACACCTATTACTACGTTAAATATTCACGGATGATCGATGCGCGCCTTTCCGGGCGCGTGCTGCAGAACACCACGCAACTGTTTTCCGCGCCACAGCGCATCGCCACTGGCGAGGTCTGGACGCAAGGCGAACTGGTCGCTTACCTCACGCGCGTCGGCTACCGCCCTGTCCGTGACGACACTTCGCTCGGCCAATTCACCGCCGAAGGCAACAGCGTCGAGATTCGCCCCTCCCAATATTCCTACTTCGAAGGCACTAACGGTCTCACCGTGCAATTCTCCGGCAAAGCCATCAAGAGTATTCGCCCGCTGGCTGGTGGCACGGATTTAGGCAGCGCCGAAATCGAGCCGGAACTGATCACCAATCTTTTCGACAGCGCGCGCGAAAAGCGCCGCCCGGTTTTATATCAGGATCTGCCGCCCACGCTGGTGCACGCCATCATCTCCGCGGAAGACAAACGCTACTTCGAACACGGCGGCTTCGACTTCGTGCGCATCTTCGGCGCGGCGTGGGCCGACCTGCGCCACACCAGCAGCCATTACCAGGGTGCCAGCACTATCACTATGCAGGTTTCGCGCACCTTCTTTTTCTCCAACGAACGCACCTGGCGGCGCAAAGTGGCCGAAGCCATGGTCGCTGAGGAACTTGAGCAGCGCTACAACAAGCAGCAGATTTTTGAGCTGTACGCCAACGAAGTGTATCTCGGCAATCGCGGCAGTTTCGGCATCCGCGGCTTTTCTGAAGCCAGCGTCGCCTATTTTGGCAAGGACATGCGCCAGCTCACGCTCGGCGAGTGCGCCTACCTCGCAGGAATCATCCGCGCGCCGAATTATTATTCCGCGGCCGACCGACATCCCGAGCGGGGCGCGCAGGCCCGCGATCGCGTGCTGACGCAGATGCTCGAAAACAAATACATCACCGAAGCGGATCTGCAGGACGCCAAACGCGAACCCATCAAGCTGGTGCGCACCTCGGTGGCCGGCAGCGAAGCGCCGTACTTCGTGGACATGGTGAAGGATCACCTGCTTGAGAAATATTCCGAAACCGCGCTAGTCAACCAGAATTTCCGCGTGTACACCACGCTCGATCCGGCGTTGCAGCGCGCCGCGGCAGCGGCGGTCGACACCGGCATGAAAAATGTCGACAAGCTGCTGGCGAAGAAATACGAAAAGTGGCGCCGCGCGCAAGCCAAGAAGGGCCTGAGCGAAAATATTCCGCAAGCGCAAATCGCGCTGGTGGCGCTCGATCCCAAGACCGGAGAGATCAAAGCGGTCATCGGCGGCCGCGATTATGGCCAGAGCCAACTGAATCACGCGCTGGCCCACCGCCAGCCCGGCTCGGTCTTCAAGCCTTTTGTGTACGCCGCGGCCTTCGATAATGCCGTCGACAACGTGCAGCCCATCGTCACGCCCGCGACCACGCTGGAGGATGAGCCCACCACCTTCAGCTTCGACGGCAAAGACTACACGCCCAACAATTACGGCGAAAAATTCATGGGCCACGTCACCGTGCGCGAAGCGCTCACCAATTCGCTCAACGTCGCCACGGTGAAAGTCGCCGAACTCATCGGCTACGGCCGCGTGGTGCAGATCGCCCGGCAGATGGGCCTCGGCAACAATATTCAGCCGACTCCCGCGGTGGCCCTCGGCGCTTATGAAATGACCCCGGTGGAAGTGGCCGCGGGCTATACCACCTTTGCCACCATCGGCACGCGCGCCGAGCCGGAATTTCTCAAGCGGGTGGTCGGCGCCGACGGCAAACTGCTCGAAGACGTCGAGCCGCAAACGCGCGCGGCACTCGATCCGCGTGTCGCGTATCTGGTTACCAGCGTGATGAAAGATGTGCTGAATCGCGGCACGGGCGCGGCTGTGCGGCAAAAAGGGTTTACTTTGCCCGCTGCGGGAAAAACCGGCACGTCGCGCGACGGCTGGTTCGCCGGCTTCACCTCCAATCTGGTTTGCGTGATCTGGATCGGCTTCGACGACAACCGCGACCTCGGATTGCCCGGCGGCACGGTCGCCGCGCCCATCTGGGCCGACTTCATGATCAAGGCCACGGCCCTGCCGGCCTATCACGACGCCAAGGATTTTCCTGCGCCGGAAGGCATTCAGGCGGTGATGATCGATCCGGAATCTTCCGAATTGGCTACGCCGACCTGCCCGACCACGCGCGCGGAATTTTACGTAACCGGTTCAGCTCCCACGCAGCTCTGCGAACTGCACGGCGGCCACAGCGCCGCCGGCGGCTCGTGGCTCTCGCACATTTTCGGTGGCGGTGGGCAGCCCAAGCCTCCTGCGCAGCTCGGTCCCGATGGGAAGCCTTTGCCGCCGCCCAGCGAGGCACAACCTGGCGCCGTGGCCCAGGATGGTCAGAACCCTAACGGACAACCCGCGGAAAAGAAAAAGGGTGCTTTGTCGAAGATTTTTGGTATCTTTGGGGGCAAGAAGAAGGATTCCGACAAGGCCAAGCCTCCGCCGGAGAAGGGTGACTCCCCATGATGAAGTTTCATGCGGCAGTTCCGGTAAGTGTTCTCCTCCTCGTAGCAACTATCTCCTCCGCAGGACAGACTTTCGAAAACAACAATATGTTGGGGGATGCGCCGGCAATTCAGACGCAGGCGGATTCCTCGGTAATCGTGGTGCGTCCGGAATTGACCACCGAGCAGCTCGCCGATCTGTACATGGTGCGCAAGGATTATCGCGAGGCCGCGGAAACGTACATGCGCCTGACACGCGAGAACCCACGCAATCCCGTGTACCTCAATAAGCTGGGCATAGCGCTGCATCAGCAAACCGCATTGAACCTGGCGCTGAAATACTACGAGCAGGCCATCAAGGTCGATCCCAGCTACGCCGACGCGCAGAACAATATCGGCACGATCTGGTATCAGCGCAAAAAATTCGGCAAGGCTGTGAAGTCCTACCAGAAAGCCATCGCTATTCGTAAAGACATGGCGGTACTTTACAGCAACCTGGGTTACGCCTATTTTGGCGAAAAGAAATACCAAGAGTCGCTGGCTTCTTTTCATCAGGCGCTGACCATCGATCCGCAATTTTTCGAGCACAGCGGCGGGCGTAACGGCTCCGTTTTGCAGGACCGTTCGGTGACCGATCGCGGGCGCTTCTATTACATGCTGGCGAAATCGTTTGCGCAGGCGGGGAATCTCGATCGCTGCATCATCTATCTGCGCAAGGCGAAGGATGAAGGCTACACGGCAATCTCCGCCGCCAAAACCGATCCGGACTTTGCGGTGATGCTGAAGAGTCCCGCGGTGCAGGAAATTCTGGCGCCCAAGCCGATGGAAAGCGCGCAGCGCTAGAGAGTTTTTTGCTGCGGCCTGAATTTCTTGTTGTTGGTTAGGGCCGAAACTGCTCGGCCGGCGTTTTAGAGTGGTTACCCTCTGATACAATGCTGCAACATGGTGCTGCGCGGTTCCAACAAGGTTTTTCTGATACTGTCTCTCGCGATTTTGTTTTTCCCCACCGCAATTTTTTCTCAAACGGCGCCCTCTGGCGCATCTGCAAACGCGTCCACCGCCAGTGCGCCACACGGAATTTATCTGGTCTTTCCCTTTGAAAACACCGGACCGTCTTCGCGATTGGACTGGCTTTCGGAAGGGCTTGAAGAATTAACCATTCAAGGGCTCGCGGGCGCAGGCGAGCAGGTGTACTCGCATTCCCAGCGCGTTGGAGAACTGGAACGCAGCGGGATTCCCGCGACTGCCAAGGTCAGCCGCGCCACCATGCTGCATGTGGCGGAGGACCTGGACGCCGATTTCGTGGTCTTTGGGAACTACAATTCCGACGGCAAGAACCTAACCATCGAGTGCCGGGTGTTGCGCGTGGATCCCGCGTCGCTACTGCCGCCGTTGCGCGAAACCGGCCCGCTGGAAACGCTGATGGAGATGCACAGCAAACTGACCTGGCGACTGCTCTCGCAAAACGATCATTCCTATCCGCTGAATCTCGCGGAGTTCACCAAGACGCACCGCGCGCTGCGCCTGGATGCTTTCGAACATTACATCCGCGGGCTGACCACCAACGACGACGAGGCGCGTTTGCGGGAACTGCGCGAAGCGGCGCGGCTGGAACCGGATTGGGTGGACCCGGACTTCGCTTTGGGCGAAGACTACTTTACGCGGCGCGACTGCAACGCGGCTTTGCCGTGGTACACGCGGGTGCCGAAGGGTCACGATCGCTACGTGGAAGCGCTGTTCGCCATCGGGGTGTGCCGCTTGCTGATGAACCAGCCGGAGCAAGCGGAAGAAACCTTCACCATGGTGCAGTCGATGTTGCGCACGAATTCAGCGTCGAACATCGATTTTCCCGAAGTGCTAAATAACCGGGCCATCGCGCGCGCGCGCCAAAACAAATTTCCCGCCGCGCAGGAGGATTTGCGCCGCGCAGCTTCGCTCGATCCGGACGAAGATGATTATCCGTTCAATCTCGGTTTGATCGCACTGCGCCAAGGAGATTTCGGCGGAGCGGCGGGGTTGTTTCGCGAAGCGGCTCATCGTGAACCGGACATTCCGGAAGATCGCTCGCTGCTGATCGCCGCCCTTGAAAAATCGGGAAGAAAAGAAGAAGCGGAGCAGGAGCGCAATTCGGCGAACGAAGCGTTCGGCCCGAACGGCGCGCCGTCGGCGCGGCTGGAGGCCAAAGCGGATTCGTTCACGCATTTCGAGCGGGTGATGACTGAGATCGACCCCGAAACGCTGCGCTATGAAATGGAATCGGCGGAAGCGCACGCGGCGACCAGCGGCTCGCCCGATGCGCGCGACACGCGCGATACGCCGGCGGTGCACGTGCGGCGGGCCCGTCAGGAAGTTTCCGCGGGGCGGATGGATGCAGCAGAGAGCGAATACCGGCTGGCATTGGCCAGCGACAAAAGCAACGCCGCGGCGCACAGCGGACTGGCGGATATTGCGCGGCGACAGGGCAAGCTCGACGATGCCGTGCGGGAACTGCAAGCGTCGCTGCAGAGCAGGGATTCCGCGGTGGTGCGCACCACGCTGGCGCGCGTGTATCTCGAGCAGAAAAAATATTCGCTGGCGCATGACGAAGCGGAGCGCGCGTTGAAACTGGCGCCCAATTATTCGGAAGCGAAGCAGTTGCTGGAACATCTGCCGGGAGAGAACCAGCCGGAGAGTTCTCCGAAAGGAGGGCCGCAGTGAGAGTGGCAAGTTACACGGTAGGGAAGAGTTGGGGATACGCGTCGCGGAATTTCAGGCTTGGGAATTTTTTAGTTTGCGCGTTGGCCGCGCTGCTTGTGTGTAGTTGGCTGGCCAAGCATGGCTCTGTCCGCGCGGCCGACAAAACTGTTGAGCAGGGTGCGTCGAGCGAAGTACTCGAATTGAAATTGGACGGAGAAGTGGAACCGATTCTGGCCACGTACATCGACGAGGGCCTGGCGGATGCCGCGCAGCGCCACAGCGCGCTGGTGTTGATCACCATGGACACGCCCGGCGGTTTGAGCGATTCGATGAAGCAGATTATCCAGCACATTCTGGCGTCGCCGGTTCCGGTGGCCGTGTACGTCGAACCGACGGGCGCGCGCGGAGCGTCAGCGGGCTTTTATATTTTGCTATCTGCGGATATTGCCGCGATGGCGCCGGGTACGCACGCGGGGGCCGCTTCTCCGGTGATTATGATTGGCGGATTCGCGCAGAACATCGACGAAACGTTTCGCAAGAAAATCAATAACGATGCCATGGCGTTTTTGCGCAGCTTCACGGAACGCCGCGGGCGGAATCCGGCGCTGGCGGAAACGGCCATCACCGACGCTAAAGCGTTTACGGAAAAAGAAGCGCTCGACAACAAGATGATCGACTTGATCGCCAATTCCCGCGAAGACCTGGTGAAGCAGCTCAACGGGCGCAGCATCACGCGCTTTGATGGCACGAAGGTTACGCTGGCGCTGGAGCATCCGACCTTCGCGTCATTTGAACTGTCCACGCGGCAGAAATTTCTCGCGCGCATTGTCGAGCCGGACGCGTTTTTTATTTTGCTCGTCGTAGGTGTGCTCGGGCTGTACACCGAATTTACGCATCCCGGGGCGATTGCGCCGGGAGTTTTTGGCGGAATCTGCATGGTGCTGGCGCTGTACGCCATGCATTTGCTGCCGGTGAATTTTGCGGGCCTGTTTTTGATTCTACTGGCGCTGGCATTTTTTATTCTGGAAGCCAAGTTCGCCAGTCACGGCGTGCTAGGGCTGGGCGGAGTGATTTCCATGCTGCTGGGCGCGATGTTTCTGATTCGCTCGCCGCTCACCAACGGCGGCGTGAGCCTGGGCATCGCTTTGGCCGCTACGGTGCCGTTCGCGGTGCTGACTGTTTTTCTGATGCGGTTGGTACTGCGATCGCGAAAGTGGAAGAGCGCGACGGGACGGGAAGAGTTGATCGGAGCGGAGGGCGTGGTGGTTTCCGCGTTGCGCGAAGGCGTCGAGGGGATGATTCGCATCCACGGAGAGCTATGGGGCGCGATTTCTTCGCAACCGGCACCGGAAGGCGCGCCCGTACGGGTGTTACGCATCGAAGGCCTGAAACTTTATGTTGAACCGGCACAATCGCCGGCAGTTGGTAGCCACTAGAGTCGCCGCACTGAGGAGGACTGCATGGAGATCGGTTTCCTGGGAATCTCGGTCATTATCGGAATCGCGTTGATCTGGTTCTGGAATTCCTTGTATATCATCAAGGAGTGGGAGCGCGGCGTGGTGCTGCGCCTCGGAAGGCTTTTGCCGCAAGCCAAAACCGCAGGCATTAACCTGGTGTTCTGGCCGATTGAAACGTTGTATCGCATCAACATGCGGCTGGAGACGCTGGATGTTCCGCCGCAGGACATCATCACGCGCGACAACGTCTCGGTGAAAGTGAACGCGGTCTGTTATTTTCGGGTGGTGGACGCCAACCTGGCCATGTCACAGGTGCAGAATTATCAGTACGCGACTTCGCAACTGGCGCAGACCACGCTGCGCAGCATCGTGGGGCAGTTCGAGCTGGATGAAATTTTGTCGCAGCGCGACAAGGTCAATGCCAAGCTACAGATTATTCTCGACACCGACACGGAGCCGTGGGGCATTAAAGTTTCCAAGGTGGAAGTGAAGCAGGTGGATATTCCCGAGCAGATGCAGCGGGCCATCGCGCGACAAGCGGAGGCGGAACGCGAGCGCCGGGCGAAAATTATTCATGCCGAAGGCGAATTTGAAGCGTCGCAAAAACTGGCGGACGCCGCGAAAGTTCTGGAGACGCAGCCGACCGCCATTCAACTGCGTTATCTGCAAACGCTCACAGAAATAGGTGTCGAGAAGAACACCACGATTGTATTTCCGTTGCCCATCGATATCATTAACCAGTGGACCAGGGCGATGGGCGGCGGGCAGATTAAATAAATATGGCAGCGAGCAGAAAACGCGGCGCGGGGGAGCGCGTGCTGGAAGGCCGGCACGTGATTGGCCTATTTCTGCTGATGCTGGTTTTTTCTGGAGTATTTTTTGCGTTGGGTTATGTGATGGGCCGCAGCCAGTATGACGGGCAGGTGCGCGCCGCCAGCACTTCGCGCAACCCGTTCGACACGGCGTTGCCGGATAAAACGGCGTCTTCTTCAAAACCGGGTGCGACGCCGCGGACTGCGTCGCGCGAAGTTCCGCCGGCGGATTCGGTTTCAGAGTGGGATTCCGACTCGACGGTAAAGCCGCGAGAGAGCGGCGGGCGTTGGACCACGGAGGCACCCGCGGCGGTTTCTTCCGCACCAAAAACTTCGCAGCAAATTGCTGCCAATGCGAATCGGCCGCCCGCGATTTCAGAGGCGCCAAAAAACGGGACTGTTGCCGGGGCTTATTCCTTGCAGGTGACGGCGGTGCGGCGGGAATCGGATGCCATGGAT
>DATCOK010000520.1:0-10583 GCA_036564765.1 Candidatus Acidiferrum sp.
GGCTTTGGGATGAGCGCGCTCCATCACCCGCAGGGCGCGGTCGCGTACGTTGACTTCGCGGGGCTGGCCGTTCAACTCAAAAAATAGCGTGCGAGTGCCGTCGGGATGCGGCTCGCTGATGGTCAGAAATTTGATGATGAGCGATTTGCCGGATTCGATGTCCACGGTGATCTCTTCGCCTGACTGCAATCCGTAGAAAAACGCCATCGTGGGCAAAACGCTGACATCGCTGTAGGTCTGGCGAAATTTGTCGTACTTGGTGAACACTTCGGGGTAGAGCAGGTAGCTCAACAAATCCTCGGGGCGCACCGGATGATTGGTTTTCTTTTCCAGGGCCTTTAGTTCCTGGTCGAAGTCCACCGCATCCATGCTGGCACCCGGACGTCCGCGCAGGGCTGGCTGGCCGCGTAAAATGATTTTCTGCAGTTTTTTTGGCCAGCCTCCCGGCGGGACACCCAGCACGCCGGAAAACATTTCCACGACGGAATTAGGCAAAGAGAGATCGTGTTTTTCGTCGAGCGCGAGAATATCGGAGGGCTGCAGTTCGTTAGCCATCAGGAACAGGGTCATGTCACCGACGACTTTGCTGGATGGCGTCACTTTGACAATGTCGCCGAAGAGTTGGTTGACCTCGGCGTACATTTTTTCGACCTCGCGCCAGCGATGGCCCAGCCCCATGGCAGTGGCCTGCTCGCGCAGATTGGTGTATTGGCCACCGGGAATCTCGTGTTGATAGAGGCGCGCCGATCCCGACTTCGGTCCGGAATCGAACGGCAGATAAAAGCTGCGGGCAGTTTCCCAGAAGTCGGAACACTCGTTCAACATTTCAATGTCCAGCTGAGTATCACGTAGGGTGTGGCGGAGTGACGCGACAATGGCGTTAAGATTCGGCTGGCTGGTGCCGCCGCTCATGGAGGCGACTGCCGCGTCCGCCACGTCCACACCTGCGTCTGATGCTTTCAAAATGCTGGCGGCGTTGAGGCCGCTGGTGTCGTGAGTGTGAAAGTGGACGGGGATGCCGATTTCCTGGCGCAGCGTTTTGACCAGCTCAAACGCGGCGTAGGGCTTGCACAAGCCGGCCATATCCTTGATAGCAAGAAAATGCGCGCCGAGTTTTTCGAGCTGCTGAGCCATGCTCACGTAGTACTTCAGCGAATATTTCGGGCGAGCGTCGTCGAGAATGTCGCCGGTGTAGCAGATGGCCGGTTCGCAGACCGCCCCGGTTTCGAGGACGGCATCGATGGAGACGCGCATGTTATCGATGGAATTGAGTGAGTCGAAAATGCGAAAGATGTCGATGCCCTGAGAGTAAGCTTCGCGGACAAATTCCACGATGACGTTGTCGGGATAGGAGGCATAGCCGACGGCGTTGGCTCCGCGCAAAAGCATCTGAAAACAGATGTTGGGGACGCGCGCGCGTAATTCCCGCAAACGTTGCCAGGGGTTCTCGTGCAGAAAACGAAGTGCGGTATCGAAGGTGGCGCCGCCCCACATTTCTAGGCTGAAGAGGTTGGGCATGCGACGGGCGACCGCACCGGCGGTAGCTAGCAAATCGTGGGTGCGAACGCGCGTGGCCATCAGGGACTGGTGCGCGTCGCGAAAAGTGGTGTCGGTGATGAGCAGGCGTTTTTCTTTTTTTGCCCAGGCCGCGAATTTCTTTGGTCCGAGCTTTTGCAACAGTTGCCGCGTGCCGTTCGGAACGGCCATCACCGGGGCGAGCGGTAATACCGCGGCTTCCCGTATCGCCGGGTGCTGCTTCCCTTTTACCTCGGGGTTGCCGTTCAGGATTACTTCGCCGAGATAGGAGAGCAATTTGGTGGCGCGGTCTCCGCGGCTGCGGAAGCGAAATAATTCAGGCGAATCATCGAGGAAGGAAGTGGTGACCTCGCCCGCGCGAAACTTTGGGTGATTGACGACGTTTTCGACGAAGGGGATGTTGGTTTTCACGCCGCGAATACGAAATTCGCGCAATGCGCGATCCATGCGCTGGCACGCTTCCGGAAGATTCGCTCCCCACGCGGTGACCTTGACCAACAGCGAGTCGTAATAGGCGGCAAGAACGGCACCGGCATAGGCCGTGCCGCCGTCGAGGCGAATTCCGAAGCCGGCAGGTGAACGGTAGGTGGAAATTTTTCCGTAGTCCGGCGCGAAATTATTGGCGGGATCTTCGGTAGTGACACGGCACTGCAGCGCTGAGCCGTACAGTGGCACTTTGTCCTGCGCGGGCAAGGACAGTGGAGGGTCGTGCAGCGCGTGGCCCTGAGCGACGAGAATTTGCGAACGCACAATGTCGATGCCGGTGACCACTTCGGTGACGGTGTGCTCAACCTGGATGCGCGGATTCACTTCGATGAAGTAGAATTTCGCGGCGTCCACGTCATAGAGAAACTCGACGGTGCCGGCGTTGCGGTAACCTGCTTGGCGTGCCAACTGGACGGCGGCGTGGCACAATTTCTCGCGCACACCGGGCGGCAAATTCGCGGCGGGAGCAATTTCCACGACTTTCTGATGACGCCGCTGCACGGAGCAATCGCGCTCATACAAGTGCAGGATTTCGCCGTGCTCGTCTCCGAGGATTTGCACTTCCAGGTGGCGTGCGCGCGCCAGATATTTTTCAAGGAAGACCGAGCCATCGCCGAAGGCCGAGCGTGCCTCTCCTTGGGCCTCTTCGAGCAGTCCATCGAGTTCGGGGGCACTACGCACCACGCGCATGCCGCGGCCACCTCCGCCCATGGCGGCTTTGACCATCACGGGGTAGCCGATTTCTGCTGCCGCCTGGCGCGCGGCGACCGGCGTTTTTACCGGCTCGGGAGTGCCGGGCAACACAGGAACTCTCGCGGACGCCGCCAAGCGGCGCGCTGCCGTTTTGTCACCCAACAGTTCGAGAAGTTCCGCGGTGGGGCCTACGAACTTGATGCCGGCCTTTTCACAGGCGCGAGCGAACGCAGGATTTTCGGATAAGAAGCCGTAGCCGGGATGGATAGCGTCGACTTCTTTCTCCTTGGCCAGCGCGACGATTCCGGCGATATCGAGATAGGCCGCGACCGGCCCTTTCCCGGCGCCGATTTGATAGGCTTCATCGGCTTTGAAGCGATGCAGCGCGAGACGGTCCTCCTGTGAATAGACCGCGACGGTGCGCAGGCCCAGTTCATTGGCGGCGCGAAAGATGCGAATGGCGATCTCGCTGCGATTGGCCGCCAGAAGTTTGCGGATAGGACGGATTACTTTCATTCGCCGAACGGAAAAACCATGCGCGAAATTCTACATGGTTCGCGTGCGCAGCGCGAGGCAGCGCGACAAAATATTTTGATGGTGACGGCGAGAAAAATTGGTGAGGGTGCGAAATGAAACTGACTGAACGGTCAGTGCCTAGAGCCGCCCACATTTTTGGCGGAAGCGGCGGGCTGTGCAGCCTTGAGTTCGGTCAACTCGGATTGCACCTTGGCCCACTCTTTGGGTTTCCTCTTGGTGGCGTAGGGCGCGCTGGGATCGTGGAAGAACTGCAGGATATTCGCGCGAAGCTCGGGCGTAGCGCCGGCATACTTTTCCTCGGACAGTTTGTCGAGCAGCTTGGCGTAGGTGTCATCATTCATGCGGTATTTGCCCGGGCCGGTGCTTTCTCCGGTATCGAAGTTATCGTTGGCCAGCTCGAGATTTCCGCTGTTCACTTCACCCAGCAACTTACGATAGCGGTCCAGGGTCGCGTTGAAGCTGGCTTCGAACATTTTTTCCGTTTCCGGCGTGGGCGCCTTGAACTGCAGCACGCGGAGCGGGCCAATCTTGGGCAGCAACTTGGTGAGTAACGCGAGGAATTTTTCGCCGGCGGTGGGCTGCTGATAGTCTTTGCCCCATTCCTTTTCGTAGCTGGCGCGCGAAACGTTGTACAAGAATTTACGCTTGGTGATGCCTGGGGCGTCGCGCTGAATGTCTTTCTGCTTCAGGCTCCAGGCAATGCGCGTGGCCTTCGGAAGTTGTTCACTGACAGCGTGGCGGTAGGAGTTAAGAGTTTTCTCTTCGTTAGGCAGCACGGTCTTCAAGTCCAGACCATAGGTTTCGCGGAATGCCTGTTCGAGGAGCGGCACGGCCACCTGAAATCCGATGAAGTCGTGGTAGCTATCAGGGGCGTAGCGATTTTGCGCCACTTCAATCACATCGAAGCCAAACTCGGTTTTCACGTGGGCCAACGGGTCCTGTTCGTACGTCACCACGCTTCCGAATTTCTTCTTCAACTTGCGATATAGAACTGGTACGGCATGATTCGTGCCTATTTTGTGGCCGTCATTGTCGGCGGCGTAGTGGGCCATGGCGCCCAGCGCGAAGGCGTAGTCGTTCAGATCCTTGGAGTCGTGAATGAGCGCCAGAATAAAATCGGCGCTTCGTACGTAATGGGTGAGGTCGCTGAAGAAGTGGGTCCCGTGCGGGTAGTAGCCCATGTCCTGAATGATTGCGCCACCGTAAGCGTAACCGTGGGCCTTATGCAGTTCGTCTTTGGTGGCATTGGGAAACCGTTTGAGGAGCAGCGGCTTCATGTTGGTGTCCCAGACGGTGTCGATGATGGCTTCATGCGAAAGAACGGCGTAGGCGGCGCATTGCAAGGGCATTAACAATGCGAGCAGCGCGGCGACGGTTAGAGCTATCGCGATCGCTCCGCGCGAATGGCTAGGTTGATTTAGGCTCAAAAGGGCATCCTCTTCGACTGGATTTCCATTGAAATAGTTTACCGGGCCCACAAGGTCTTCGGCACACTGTCGCACCACAATGTTCTATACCGTGGAATGGGCTAAAGTTGCAGGGCATGCGTTTCAGGGACAGGTCGGCCACCCGCGACTGTTTTGTGCGATCGGGGCCGCGTTATGGGTAGGTCCAGGGGTATCAATATTTTCGGAGCACGCCGATCACACGCCCCTGAATCTTCACGTCGTTGGCAGCAACGATGATCGGGCCCATTTCAGAATTGGCAGGTTGCAGGCGGATTTTACCTGGGCCTTCCCGATAGAACCTTTTCAAGGTGGCTTCGTCTTCACCGATCAGCGCGACGACGATGTCCCCGGCATTGGCAACCTGGGTCTGTTCACAGACTACAAAGTCCCCGTCCATGATGTGGTCCTCGATCATGGAGGTGCCTTTCACCTGCAGAACGAAGGAGTTTCCGCCTCGAGCGAAATCGCCGAGCGATAGCGTCTCGCGCTCTTCAACGGCTTCCAAGGGACGGCCCGCGGCGATGCGCCCCACCAGCGGCAACTCCTGGATCTTGCGCTCCATCACTTGGTCTTTGACGGACTTGGGAAGTTGAACAATCTCGATCGAACGGCTCTGGTTGTACCCGCGGCGGATGAAGCCCTTTTTCTCCAGTGTAGTGATGTGCTTGTGCACCGTAGCGAGTGAGGTGAGCTTCAGACCCTTGCCGATTTCTTCAAAACTCGGTGCGTAACCGTGCTTGGTCTCAAAGGAAACCAGATAATCCAGGACTTCCTTTTGGCGCTTGGTCAAGGCCATGAGTACCTCCGCTGATGGCTCCGGCCGCCTTTAATCAGGCGCCGGGCGCAAAGTTGTTTTAATCTTAGGCGAAAAGAAAGCGAAGTCAAGCGGAAATGCTTTCCCGAGTTCTGCGTGTCCGCTAACAGGTGTGGTAGGGCGCGTCGAAGGATAGCGCACGGGATCTGAGAGTCAGTACGGTCTATCGCCGGTAGATGCCGTAAAACCAGCTGATCCCCAGCGCCCCCGGCGCCACCCCCACCACTACGGCGTCGCCGTCGTGAAAACGGTCAAAATCGTCGAAATCGACGGCCAGCCGCTCGAATCTCTGGCCCGGCCGCTGCGAGCGCACCACTAGCCGGCGGCTGCCGCGCACGATCCCACGCATATTAAAGCGGCCCTGCACGGTGGTGGGGTAATAGATCACGTTTTTTGGAGAGTCCAGCTTGCCATTTACGAATAAGGTCGCCGCGAGAATCCACGGCAGGGGAATAAATCCGGCGTAGATGCGCTTGAGCACCTCGACGTCGCGGCGGCTGCGTGCTCCGCGGTCGAGGAAGACTGCGACCGTGAGGCCTGCGAAAAAAATGACCCCGAAAAATACCAGCATCCAATCGAGATCGAGGGGTGGATAAATCTGGCTGATGTAAGGGAATAGCAGTGAGCCGGCCAGAAACACCGCGGTACGCTTCATGAAGCGCGGCCGGAAAACCAGTTCCGCGACAGGCGGCGTCAACCCGCACGAAGGACACTCGTCGGCGGTGCGCTCCGAGCCGCAATTGAGGCATCTGGTCATTCAGCCCAAGCACCAACTGCCTGAGTTTCGATGAGCGAGAATCGCTGGGATGGTATCAATGAGTCGAAATTCCCATTTCGAAGAGCCGCGCACAGTGTCGATTCGTGTCCGTGCGCTGATCTTGCTCACCCACATTATTATAAAGCGTGGCGTTATCGATTGCCCGCGAGGGAGTTGAGCAGGTCCAGGTAGTATTTTTGATTTTCGTTTTCCGGGAGCGCCACGGCCACGCCCATGCCACGTCCAGGCTCCACGCGTTTCACCGAACAGTCGAGTTTGACGTGCCGCTTCAGTTTCAGGCGAGCGGTAAAGTCCGCGCCGACCCACAGAGTGTCCGCAGCTTCAATGAACATACCATTGGCGCTGATGTCTCGCGTTCTGGCGGGCAAAATGGCCGAGCCCCACTCAATCTCCAGGTCCGCAGAGAAAAAATAACGTGGCGCCCAGCGGCGATCCGATCGCCTGACGGAAGCATCCCCAATTTCCATAAACTCGGCGCACCCTCCTGCGTAGAGTTTGTTTTGACGCGCGGAACACCGAATACCGTGTACCGGTCAGGCACACGCCACTCTTCTTGCAGATATCTATACGACGCCGACGCCCGGCCTTTTGTTCCCGCCAATCTAGAGCATCTCTGTCAAAGGTGCTTGAACGCTTTCTGTCGCTTGGACGATCGAGCGCTTACAAAAGACTCCTAGATATTGCCGCTGGTGCTTCGTTTCTCCGCATGGACCCTGCGGCGCGTTTCGGCTTCGAGATATTTTCGCAGACGCTCGGGAACGATTCCTGGAGCGACTAGGTCCTGCAAGTCGGAAACCTTCAGCTGTGGAAGATAATTGAGCACCGTGGAGAGCGTCGTAGCAGGATTGCGCACCAGCGCCAGGCGCACGTTGTATTCAATGGACCATCTGCGGTGTTGCGCGATCGCTTGGGCCACGGACTCGGGGAGGCCTTCTTTCGCTAGCGCCTTGAGGATCTGCCCGGAGGTCAAACGCGGATTGTCGAGCGTCACGACCATGACTTGCGGGTGGCCTTCCGCGAGGAGCAAGCCGGCAATGCGCGCCGGTCCGCGCCTGGCCAGCGTGATTTTCTGGCCCAACGGCAGTTGGGGTAAGCGCGCAGCCAACTGGTCTTCTGAGTTGCGTTTTAGTTCCGCAGAAACGGCGGGGGTGCGGGCGATCTGCACCAGATCCATGAGGTACAGCTCGCGCAACAATCGTAAGCCCACGAGCCGCGGAACGTGCGGATGGCAAGCCAGGGATTTTTTGATGGCATAGATTTTCAGCCAGTCGCGCCGCTTGGAAATTGCTTCGACGACGTCGCAGGGCAACTCTTTGCGGCCCAGCAAAGTGAGGATTTCTCGTTCGCCGATCTGCGGATTTTTTAGCAGGCCCAACAGTACACCACTGGAATTGGCGTGGAGCAGCGCCGTTAGTTCTCCATTTGTTGCGGTGCGCGTGTGCTGGTGGCCGTTTTCGGCCAGCGGCTCGGAGGCGAGTTGCAATTCAGCAGGCTTGTTGGTGTCCGCCATGGATGCGCTCTAAGAGTCCCCGTGGACCAAGCGCCACGCCATTTGAGCCGCGGCTTTGGCCGGCGTCACTACCAATTCACCGATCGCGCCGTGTGGCGCGGCTCGCGCCAAAAGGCGGTCGAGCTCGGCATCAAAAAATGCGCAGCGCCCAATCATGCCTCCGGATTTTGCCAAGCGAAATGGTACTATTTCCAAGTCCAGTTTCGTGATCAGGTGGGCAACAAGATCGGTCAAATGCTCCGCCGCTTCCTTCAAGAGAGCCCGCGCCACGGGATCGCTGGCGTCCGCGGCTTTTGCAACGATGGGAAATAGCCTAGGGTAAATGTCCAGGGTGTCTTCGATTGTAGAATCTCTTGGAGCTAAGCGCCGATCGGCGACGACTTTTTCAGGCCGCAACTCACTCCAGTTCGAAATTGCCAACTCGTCCAATAGTCGGACTCCCAGCGAGGACTCTTCGCCAGAACTTTCGCGATGGTGCTTGGCGGAACTGACCGCTTTTTTGCCGACGTCACTCGCGCTACCTTCATCACCGGCACGCCAGCCTTGTCCGCCGGCGCGTTCGACTCGACCATCTGCAGCGCGGCCCATGGCGGCCGAACCCGTGCCGGCGATTAGTAAAATGGCTGGACCGTAACCGGTGGCCTCAAGCGCAATGTCCAGGTCGGTGCAAATCTTCCGTTGCATACCAGGAAAAGCGTTGCGGGCTTCGTCGCGAATCTGTTGCGCTGACGCGGGGTCTCCGGCGCCCGCGAGGCCAGCGCAGAGCGCGACAACGCGGTTCTGCGGAATGCCAGCCTGGCGCAACGCGGCGTCGGCAGACTCGCGTAACGCCGAGACAGCCCGTTCGAATCCCACACGAACCGGGTTAGATGGACCTGAACGTCCTGTCGCGACGAGTTTGCCTTGTTCGTCGAACAACACGCATTCCGTCTTGGTCCCGCCACCGTCGATGCCAAATACATAGCGCATGAAAAAATAATAGCGCCATTCGCGGCCTGCGCCTCGATTCGAGAGAGCGATGTTTCAGAATGTTTGGCGCAGCTTGACGTCCTTGTACCCCGCCACTATTCTCAGCAGCACTCTCGATGCGCATTCATCCTCTCGATCTCTGCATCGTCATCGCTTACCTGCTGGGTGTGACGGCGTTGGGCATGCGCTTTCGCCGCAAGCAATCGCTGTTACAGAAAGCAGGGCCGAGCGATCGTAATGCCGTCACACGCGAATATTTTCTGGGCGGGCAGACCGCGCCGTGGTGGGCATTGGCATTTTCTATTGTCGCCACGGAAACTTCTACGCTCACCATCATCGGGACGCCGGCCATCGCGTATGGCGGCAACCTGACCTTCCTGCAACTGGTTTTTGGGTATCTCATCGGGCGGGTGTTGATCGTGTTGCTTTTCTTACCGGGATATTTTCGCGGGGAGTTTTTCACCGCTTACGCGCTCATCGAGAAACGCTTCGGGCAGCGCATGCGCGCTGTGGCGGCAACGACTTTTCTCGTCACGCGGGCCATCGCGGAGGGTGTGCGCGTTTCGGCCATCGCGCTGGTGCTCAGCGTGGTGCTAGGAACTTCCGAGCATCTCTCTGTGGTGATCGTCATCGCGCTTACGCTGCTGTATACCCTGGAAGGCGGCATGAAAGCGGTGATCTGGACGGATGTCGCGCAGCTTTTCATCTACCAGGCGGGCAGCATCGCTACATTTTTTGTGTTGATTCATCTCATTCCCGGCGGATGGAGTGAAGTGGCGCAGGTTGCTGCGGATCACGGGCACAAACTGCAAGTCCTCGATTTTTCATTGCACCTCGCCACCAAGTACACCTTCTGGTCCGGCCTGATTGGCGGCGCTTTTTTGACCATGGCCACCCATGGCACCGACCAGACCATCGTGCAGCGGCTGCTGGCGGCGCGAAATCAGCGGGACAGTCGGCGCGCATTGCTCGCCAGCGGGCTCATCGTGCTGTTTCAATTCACGATTTTCTTGCTGATCGGCGTACTGCTCTTTGTGTTCGCGGAGCATACTCCGTTGCTGCAGGCCGGCGAACGCACTGACCGCATTCTTCCTTTGTTTCTCGTGCGCGAAATGCCAACCGGACTGGCAGGGTTGCTGCTGGCCTCCATCATCGCAGTGGCCATGTCGAATGCCAGCGGTTCGCTGAATTCTTTGGCGGCCAGCAGCGTTTTGGATTTTTCCGTGCTGCGCAATCCGGCAAAGGTGAAAGATACCGGCAACGTAAGTTTTTTGCGGCTTTCGCGCGGCATGACACTTTTCTGGGGACTGGTGTTGATGGGCTTCGGGCTGATGACCTGGGGGCCGTTGCTCGAAACCGGGCTGACCGTGGCGTCGTTGCCCTTTGGTAGTTTGCTCGGACTTTTTCTTTTGGGCACGATTAACCGGAGGGCCAACGCCGCCGGCGCGTTGGCCGGAATGTTCGCAGGGCTGGCTACCATTCTGTGTGTTTGGCGGCTAACGAATATCGCGTTCACGTGGTATGTGTTGATCGGGTCACTGGTGACGTTTGTGGTTGGCTCGCTCGTCAGTGTCGCTACTCCGCCCGATCATCGCCAAGCCCGCGCCCAAGCCGTATTTCACAATCGCGCGGCTTAACTTCTTATGACACGTTCATCGCCGATCGGCCTGCATGACTGAAAAACGCCTCGAACTCGTGCGTGGTTTGGGTGCCTGGGCCTCCGCAGCCATCGTGGTCGGCACCATGATCGGCACCGGTATTTTTTTGAAGCCCGCCGAAATGGCCCGCGAAGGCCGCACCGTTTCCGTGGTC
>DATCOK010000521.1:0-9453 GCA_036564765.1 Candidatus Acidiferrum sp.
GAGCTGCGCGGCGACCACTGGGTTCGCTTGACCAGCATGGGGCCGATAGAAGTGAACGGCGCTGCGCCCGGTGCTTCATCCATCGTGCCAACGTCTGCGCCGCCAAATGCGGTCTCGAGTCGCGGCGACAACGGTTCAGGCGCCTTGACTGCGTTTGCTACCGCGGGAAAGACAGTCAGCGAGCTCCCTGCCGCGGTGCTCATTTTCCGCGACGGTCACCAGGAAGAGGCCGCAAAATACACCATCGTCGGTGGCGTGATCTACATCAAGTCAGATTACTGGAGCAACGGTTCGTGGACGCGCAAAGTGAATGTCGCGGAACTCGATGTCCCCGCCACCCTAAGACAGAACCAGTCTCGCGGAACGCATTTCACCTTGCCGAGCCGGCCCGGTGAAGTGATGATGCGCCCATAAAGAAAAGCCGGCGATTTCAGGCGATGATCGTTTAAGAAGAGCTCTAGAGAATACAAGTGCGCCGGAAGAAAGCTGCAAGCGTAGCGGACCTGGGTCACCACTGTAAGAAACACCCTCATCGTGGATTGCAAGCAAAGTTTTTAACGGAGGAATATCAGCCGAAGAATGGCGCGGCTATGGACTAGACAGGTCCGTGCACGGTGGCACTGGGCGTGGCGAAAACGTGGTGAATCGACTCCACCAGGTGGGCCATGCCGTTAGGCTTGGAGAGCACCGCATCGGCTCCAATGGTGGCCAGCAGCGGCTCGCCGATCTTGTCGCTATACATGGTGAACAAAATGATGCGCACCTCGGGCATCTTCTTCTTCAGGATGGAGGTTACTTCGGCGCCGTTCAGCGTCGGCATGGAGAGGTCCAGCAACACCAGGTCGGCCTTGAGGTCGCTGGCCATGTTGACGGCCTCCTGCCCATCCACCGCTTCCCCGCAAATCTCGATGTCCGGCACGTCCTGCAGAAAGGTGCGAATCACGGTGCGAACGTAATCGTTATCGTCGGCAATCAATACGCGCTTGTTCATATCACGGGAACTATGAGCCATTTCTGAAGACTCTCAATACCCGTATTCCTGTAGGAGCCCACCGATGTGAATGGGCGCCAAAAATACGACCCAATTTGAGAGGAGAGCCCCAGAAGAGTAACTGGGCCAGAAAAAATAGCGGACGAGCCTGTAAGCCGGATTCTGTGTATTTTGCGACGCGCATGGCGCGCCGCAAAATGCGGCAATCATTCCTCTAGGTCCCGGCTCGCGCCGGGACTCCAGCAGCCTACCCGAGGGTTCTCGTCTCCCACAGCTTGCGCCGCAGGATCCGGAGCGCGCTTCCTCGCGGAAACGCCGCTCAATGAGCCGGGCCGGCTCTCCCCTCCTATTTGGCCTTGCACCACGCGGGGTTTTCCGTGCCTTCGCCATTACTGGCGAAGCGGTGGGCTCTTACCCCACCTTTTCACCCTTACCAACGTTGCGAGCATTGCGAGACGTCTCGCAGGTTTTCCTGCGCGATGCCACCGTGCTGCGCTGCGCCGGCGGTTTTATTTTCTGTGGCACTATCCGTAACTTCGCCTCTCGGACGAAGTCCCCTGGCGTTACCAGGCGCGTTGCCCTGTCAAGAGTTCTGGCGCACTTGCGCGCGCCATGCCTCAAGACGGTGTCCGGACTTTCCTCCCGCCGCTGCGCCTTCCGGCCCAGCGGCCAGCGATCGCCCAGCCCGCCCGCTGCATTCAGTATACCTCGCGAATCTGCCCGGCAGGCCCGGCCCTGTGTACAATGTCGAGCAAGCGCAACAGGAAACATATTTTTGGTGATTTCTCACATGAATGCCACGAACGATTGGCCAAGAATCTCTGTCATCGGCGCGGGCGCCGTCGGCGGATATTTCGGCGGGCTGCTCGCCCGCGCGGGAGCGCCGGTCACCATGATTGGCCGCGCGGCCTTTGTCGACGCCGTGAACAAAAACGGCCTGTATCTCGACACGCTGCAATTTCAGGAGGCCGTTCGCGTGCAGGTTTCCACGGAATTGTCCGCCGCCGCCGGAGCCGATGTTGTTCTCTTTTGCGTGAAGACCACCGACAACGCCGCCACGGCGCGCGAATTGGCTCCGCTGCTCTCTCCCGGCACGCTCGTCATCAGCCTTCAAAACGGTGTCGACAACGTCGAGCAAATCCGCGCAGCCGCAAATCTTGAAGCCCTCCTTTGCGTTGTGTACGTCGCAGCGTCGGTTCCCGAGCCAGGAAAAATCAAGCACGTTGGCCGCGGCGATCTGGCCATCGGACCCCAATCAGAAAAAACCGAACGGCTCGCGGCTATGTTCTCGCGCGCGGGCATTCCTTGCCGCATCAACGAAAATATCATCGGCGAACTGTGGACCAAGCTGATCTGGAATTGCACCCTGAACGCCATCTCCGCGCTGGGCCACGTGCGTTACGGAGAGATCGCCGCGAATGAGGACGCTCGCCGCGTGGTGCGCTCCTTGGCCGAAGAAGTGGTCGCGGTAGCCCACGCCGCGGGCATTCGCCTCGAAGGCATCGACGACGCCGATGCGGCCTTCGCCGGCGCCTGCAAAATCGCCACGCAAATGTCCGGCGCCTTGTCCTCCACCGCGCAAGACATGCAGCGCGGTAAACGCACCGAGATCGACTCGCTAAATGGTTTCATCTCTCGTCGCGGCGCCGAGCTCGGCGTGCCCACGCCGGTGAATCACGCCCTCTTCACCTTGGTAAAACTAATCGAGAGTCACAGCCTGAAGGAGTAGACGGCCCGCCAATCAACTCAGGCGCACGCAACTGCAAACGCGCATCAATTTCGAGAATCTCAAACACCTATTTCGCCGCCAGCAATTTCTCAAACTCTTTCTCCGACAAAATTGCCACACCCAGAGCCTTAGCCTTGTCGTGTTTCGAACCCGGATCCGTACCCACCACTACGAAACTCGTCTTCTTGCTCACCGAACCGGAAATAGTTCCCCCATGCTGCTTCACGAGTTCCGCTGCCTCTTCCCTGCTGCGGTTCGCGAGGCCGCCGGTAAACACAAATGATTTGCCCGCAAACTTGTCGCTCTTCACTTCGCGCTTTTCCATCGTCGGATGCACGCCGGCCTTGTGCAGTTTTTTGATCAGCCGCATATTGGCCGGCTCAGAGAAAAACTCGGTAATCGCCGCCGCCACTTTCGGCCCCACTTCTGCCACTTCTTCCAATTGCTCCTGGTTCGCGGCCGCCAACTCCTCCACTGAAGAAAAATGCTCGGCCAGCAATTCGCCCGTGCGCTCGCCTACAAAGCTGATGCCCAGCGCGTAAATCAGCCGCGCCAGGCTGTTCTTTTTGCTCGCCTCGATTTCATCCAGCAGGTTCTGCGCGGACTTTTCCGCGAAACGCTCCAGCGCCACCAGTCGATCCAATTTAAGCAAATACAGATCCGCGACGTCGCGTACCAGACCCTGCTCGATCAACTGGTCCACAATTTTTTCGCCCAGCCCGTCAATGTTCATGGCATGTCGCCCGGCAAAATGCAGCAGCGACTCGCGCCGCTTCGCGGGACACGCCGCATTCACGCAGCGATACGCCACCGTATCTGGCGCTTTGTGAATCGCACTGCCACATTCCGGGCATTTTTCCGGCATGTGAAATGGGCGGCGGTCTTTGCCTTCCTTCACTACTTTCAAAACATGTGGAATTACTTCGCCCGCGCGCTCCACCAGCACGGTGTCGCCAATCTGCACTCCCAGCCGCTCGATCTCATCCATGTTGTGCAGCGTCGAGCGGCTGACCGTCACGCCTCCGACTTGTACCGGCTCGAGAAAAGCCACCGGCGTGAGCGTGCCAGTTCGGCCGACGTTCACTTGAATATCGTTCACCACTGTAGTTTCCTGCCGCGCCGGATATTTATAAGCGATGGCCCAACGCGGCGCCTTCGCCGTGTAGCCCAGCTCGTTTTGCACCGGCACCGAATCCACTTTCACCACCACGCCGTCAATTTCGTAAGCCAATTTCTCGCGCTTGTCTTCCCAGTGTCCGCAATACGTCAGCACCTCGTCGATTCCGTCGCACAACTTCCAGTCTGCCGATGCGCGGAATCGCAACTCCTTCAACACCCGCAACGATTCCGACAACGTCGCGAACGGCGAACGCCCGTCCACCAACAGGTAGTACGCACAAAATTCCAGCCGCCGCGACGCGGTAATCGAAGAGTCGAGCACCCGCACTCCGCCTGCCGCCGCGTTGCGAGGATTCGCGAAAATCTTCCCGCCCGAGAACTCCTGCTGCCGGTTCAACTCCGCAAACGCTTTGCGCGGCATGACAATTTCCCCGCGCACTTCGAAAGTCGCCGCCAGCTTCACTTTTTTGAGCGCCGCCGCATACACGCGCAGCGGCACCGAGCGAATGGTCTTTACATTTGGCGTAACATCTTCGCCGGTGCGCCCATCGCCGCGCGTCAGCGCGCGCGCCAGCGCCCCGCCCTGATATTGCAGCGAAATGCTCAAGCCATCGAATTTATGCTCCGCGATGTATTCGATTTTCTCGCGCCCGCTGCTCTCTCGCACTCGCCGGTCGAATTCTCCCAGAGCCTCGTACGAAAATGCATTGTCCAGGCTTAACATCGGCCGCGCGTGCTGCACCGCCTGAAATCCTGCGCGTGGCGCCCCGCCAACCCGCACCGTCGGCGAATCCGGCGTGACCAGCTCCGGATGCGCATCCTCCAGCTCCTTCAGCTTGTTCATCAACCGGTCGTACGCCGCGTCGGAAATTTCCGGGTCGTCTGCCACGTAATAGCGGTATTCGTGGTGCCGCAATTTCTCGCGCAGGTCCTCAATCTCTTTTTTTACCGCCGCGCCGGCCTTCGCCATGAACTCCTCGCTCGCAAACGCAACTACAGAAGGGATGCTGAGATAACCTGTACATTATATAGAATGATTTATATGACTCGGACGGCTTCACGCGCATGATCGTTGAGCTTCGTGACGCACTGCTTATTCACAATCCCAACGCCGGTCATGGTGGTGCGAAGCGCCGCAGTTCCCTGGATGAAGCGCGCAAGATTTTTGCTTCGGCCGGTATCGAAGCTGAACTCGCCGAAACCAAGGGCCCGGGCGACGCCACCGAAATCGCGCATCGCGCCACCGTGCAACGCCGTCAACTGGTGATCGCCTGCGGCGGCGACGGCACGCTCAATGAAGTCGTGAATGGCCTCGCTGGCCACGCCAACGGCCACCGCGTGCCCCTCGCACTTTTGCCCGCCGGCACCGCCAACGTTTTTGCTAAAGAACTCTCGCTCCCATGGGACATTCCTAGCGCCGCGCGCAAACTCGTTCGCGGCGCAGTCGTCGAGATTGCTCTCGGTCTGGCCACGCCAGTGAACGAGCCAGCTAAACAAAAATATTTCTTGAGCGTCGCCGGCGCCGGCCCCGATGGCATGATCGTCTACGCCATCGACCTCGAATTGAAGGCGCGACTCGGCATCTTGGCTTACTGGTGGCAAGGCGCTCGCGAGGTCTTTCGCTACAAATTTCCGCATTTTCGCGTAATCAGCGGAAACCAGTCGCGCGACTCTTCTCTGGTGGTCGTCGGTCGCACCAAAAATTACGGCGGCCCCTTCAAAATCACCTCGCTCGCCGATCTATTCGAAGACAAATTTGAAGTGATGACCCTCACTACCCAGAGTGGATTCCGCTACCTAAGCTATCTGCCGCCGCTGTGGATGGGCAAACTTCGCGGCATGAGTGGCGTTTTCTTCTCGAAGACCGATTCCCTGCTCTGCGAACCCCTCGACGACAATCCCGTCTACGCCCAAGTCGATGGCGAACCGCTGGGCCGCCTCCCTGTCGAGTTCAAAATCGTCCCGGCAGGACTAAAATTACTCGTTCCGGAAACGCAGGCTGCGGCTATAGTCGCAAAATAGTTCAACGTTTCGCTCCGTACTCTGCAATTTAGAAAATCAATGGACATCGGCACCCACGCGCTGGCTTCTCTCGCTCTTTCCCGCGCCCTTTTCCCGCGCGCGCCAAAAGTGCTGTGGGCCTGGACCATTCCCGCCGGCGTGATCGCCGACGCGGATGTCTTCAGCTCCCTCGCAGGCCCTTCTGCGTACCTGAATTGGTACCGCACCTACACCCACTCCTTGCTGGCCGCGGTCTGTATCGCCGCACTTCTTTCTATTGCGTATCGCGCCACGGCATCGCCGGAGCTTCGCGCCCGCCTCAGCGTGGCTACGATTTTCTTGCTCACATTGCTGGTGCAACTCCTGCATCTCGCGATGGACGCGGCCCAGTGGCAAGGCGTGGAAATATTCTGGCCTTTGCGTTTCAGGCGCTTCGCCGCGGACTGGCTACCCACCATCGACCCGTGGATCCTCACCATTCTCATCACCGCCGTTCTCCTGCCGGAATTTTTTCACCTGATCAACTCGGAAATCGGCGCGAAAGATAAAAAGCCTCGCGGCCGCATCGCCGGAGTCATTGGTCTGCTTTTCGTCGGGGGGTACGTCGCATTGCGCGCGGACCTGCACTCTACGGCCATTGCACAACTGCAAAATCGCACCTACGTCAGCGAGATCCCCACCCACGTCGCGGCATTTTCGGAATTTACCTCGCTGGTCACCTGGCAGGGCCTCGCCGAAACCGAAAGCGCGCTTCACCAGGTCTCCGTGCGCATCGGAACCACGCGCTCCTCTGCGCTCGATCCCGGCCTCAATTTATTCAAGCCCGAAGCCAGCCCACTTCTCCAGCTGGCGCAATCTACGGGAACAGCCCGCCGCTTCCTGCGCGTCGCACGCTTTCCCAAAGCCACCATCGAGAAAATCGATACCGGCACGGAAGTCCAGATTCGCGATCTGCGCTACGCGGCAGCCAACGCACTGGACCGCGAGCCGATGCTTATCGTTGATTTCGATGTGTCCGGGAAGATCACTTCTGAAAATATCGTGTGGGCCAACCACGATACTCCGCGCTGATTTCGGCCGCGAAGTTATTTCGCGGTGCCCGGCGGATCACCATACGGATGCTTCGCGCGCAAAATAACTTGCGAGAGCCCGTAGCTAACGGCCACCAGAATCAGCGCCGCAATCGCCACGTTCAATTTGTGCTGCCTCAGATACGGCAAAGCCCCGTGGCCGTAGCGCACCGCCAGGTAACCGATGCCGAAGTACCGAAATACGCGCGCCATCCCGATGGCCAAAGTAAAACTCGCCAGCGGCATCTCAAACACGCCTGCAGCGAACACAAAAAACTTGAACGGCGTCGGAGGAGGCAGCAGCGCTGCCGCCAGCATTCCGCCGAATCCGTTGCGCTCCACCCAGTGCCGAACCGCTCCTCCATGCCGACCCGCGCGCCGGTGAAAAAACGCTTCGCCGCCTTTACGCGCGATGAAGTACAGCAGCATACATCCGAGCGTGGAACCAATGGCCGCCATGGCTGCGTACAGTGGCATGCGCGCAGGCCGCTGCATCGATAACTGAATTAATAAAAGATCGTTGATCACCGGAAAGGTCAGCACCGACGAATCCAGAAACGAAATCAGAAACAGTCCCGGGGCGCCCAGCCCGCCCGCGAACGCAATGACCTTCGTTTTCCACACACTCACCGTGCCGGCCAATGCATTCACCTCAAATACTTCTCATAATTTCATTTATGAATACACCGCGCCAGCGGGATGAAGGCTCGGCCCAGCGACCGCCGCTATACCACGTTCTCAATTCCCTGCAGAATTACATCGTAAACAAAGTGCAGCTCCTGGCGCGTGATTACGTACGGCGGCAGCACGTATACGACGTTGCCCAGCGGCCGCAACAATACCCCGTGATCGATAAAATATCGATACAGTTTCGTCCGCATGCCCGACAGATAACCCGCGTCATCGGCCCGTAACTCGATCGCGCCTATCGTGCCGATCTGCCGCACGTCTCCCACTTTGGCGTGTTCTCGAAACTCTTCCAGCCGCTCGGCGTTGACCTCGGCGATCATCGCTATGCGTTCGAATACCGGCTCGTCTTCAAAAATCTGCAAACTGGCGTTGGCCGCCGCACAAGCCAGCGCATTCCCAGTGTAGGAATGCCCGTGATAAAACGTGTGCAGGCGATTTTCGCTCCGAAACGGCCCTTCCACCCGGTCGCTGCACACCGTGGCACCCATGGGCAGAAATCCGCCGGTAATTCCCTTCGAGAGACACATCAGGTCCGGTACGATTCCCGCCACGTTGCAGGCGAACATTTTGCCCGTGCGGCCAAACCCGGTCAGCACTTCGTCCGCGATCAGCAGCACGTCGTAGCGCGTGCACAACTCCCGCACCCGCTGCAAGAATTCCACTGGGTGCACAATCATCCCGCCGGCGCCCTGCAGCAGCGGCTCGACAATCACCGCTGCAATGTTCTCGTGCTTCTCTTCCAGCAGTTTCTCCAACTGTTGCACGCACTCAATGTGGCAGGTCGCCCGCGTCAACCCCACCGGGCAGCGATGGCAATACGCCGAATGCACCCGATGCACCTTGTAACGCATCGATTCGAACGGTTTGGTAAACGGCGAATCGTCGCTGATGGACATGGCCCCCGCGGTGTCTCCGTGATAGCCGTGCGCCAGCGCCACAATCTCCGATTTCTGCGCGCGCCCCTGATTGCTGAAGTGCTGCACCGCCAGCTTTAGCGCCACTTCCACAGCCGTCGATCCATCGTCTGAAAAAAACAGATGCGTCATTTCCGCAGGCAACCATTTGCGCAGCCGTTCCGCCAACTCTTCCGCCGCATCGTGCGTGAAGCCCGCCAGCAGCACGTGCTCCAATTTGCCCGCCTGTTTCGCAATAGCGTCAGAGATCCGCGGATTCGCGTGCCCGTGCAGATTCACCCACCACGACGACACGGCATCCAGAATTCTTCGCCCGTCCTTGGTGTACAGATACACCCGCTCGGCGCGCACCGCGTGCAACGGCGCGTCATCGACGGCTGCGTTCGTGAAGGGATGCCAGATGCGCAGCGGCGAACTCATCATCAATTATTGGGAGAAGGCGGCGCGGTCAAAATGATTCATGAACACTTGCATCAACGCGGTTCTGTGGAGATTGGGCAGCCGGGGAATTTCACCGATCACCCGCACGTGCCCGAAGCGCTCGATGGTTTCGCGATTCTCGCGGTTCTGGTCGCCAATCAAAACCACGCCGTGCACCGGAAGCTCCGCGGCGTGCAAGGCCGCCAGTGTCAATAAAGTGTGATTGATGGTGCCGACGTTGCTTCGCGCGGCAAGAATTACCGGCAATTTAAATTTCGCCATCATGTCCAGCATGAATTGTTTGGCGTTGATGGGCACCAGCACGCCTCCGGCGCCTTCGACGATGAGCCAATCGTTGTTCAGAGTTGTTGGCAGATTAATACGGGCTAAATCGATTTCCACGCCTGCCCAGCGCGCGGCGAGGTCCGGCGAAACCGGCGGCACAAATTTATAGACTTCATCGAGGGTGCGGTCCGTGCCGATGCCCGCGAGGCGCATCACCGTCACGCGGTCCGAGCC
>DATCOK010000522.1:0-3491 GCA_036564765.1 Candidatus Acidiferrum sp.
TGGTAGCGCAGCTCGATGTAGCGGCGGCGAATCATCTCGTGCTCGGGGCCGTGGACCCAGGGCTCCTGGTCGGCACTACCTTTGGCGGTATGATCGCGATAGATGACGTTGAAGGCGCCGAGCTCGATCCAGCGGGTCAAAAGGTCGGGCGTGGGAGTTCCGGCAAAACCGCCGATGTCATCACCCATCAGCGAATAGCCGCACAGGCCGAGGCTCAAGAGCATGGGCGTGCTCATGGAAAGATGGTTCCAGGTGCTGCTGTTGTCGCCGGTCCAACTGGCGGCGAAGCGCTGGGTGCCGGCGTAGGCCGCGCGGGTGAGCACGAAGGGGCGCTCATCGGGCTGGAGCTTGCGGAGGCCGTCGTAGGTGGCGCGGACATTTTCCATTCCGTAGATGTTGTGAATGGCGCGGTGGTCGCGAGTGGTGCCGTCATCGAGGCGATGAAGATTTTCGAGCGGCATGGTTTTGTCAGCGCGCTGAAAGACGGACGGCTCGTTCATGTCGTTCCAGAACCCGGCGACGCCCATGGCGACGAAATCCTTGTATTGCTCGCCCCACCAGTCGCGGGCTTTGGTCAAGGTGAAATCGGGGAAGACGGCGTCGCCGGGCCAGACAGGGCCGACGTAAACGGTGCCGTCCGGTTTCTTGACGAAAATGTGGCGCTGGGTTCCGGTTTCGTAAGGCGCATAGTTGTGGCCGGGATCTTTTTTGATGTGCAGATCGGTGATGAGCACGGTGCGCACGCCCTGGGTGCGAAAATCGCCGACCATTTTTTCAAAATTCGGAAAATACTGGCGGTTGATAGTGAAGGGCGCGTTGCCCTGCTGGTAGTCGATGTCGAAATAGATGGCGTCGAGGGGAATCTTTTTCTGGCGGTAGGTTTGGACGATCTGGCGGGCTTTGGCTTCGGGATAGTAGCTGTAACGGCTCTGCTGAAATCCCAGGGACCAGAGCGGGGGCAGCGGCGCGCGGCCGACCAGCGCGGTGAAATTCGCAACGATGCGCTTGGGATCGGGGCCGGCGAAGTAGTAGTAGTTCAATTCACCGCCAACGGCTCCGAAGGAATAATAGTCGAGCGATTCCTTGCCGAAGTCGAAGCTGCTGCGGTAGGCGTTGTCAAAAAATACCCCGTAGGCGGCGCCGTGGCGCAAGCCCAGAAAAAAGGGAATGTCTTTGTAGAGCGGGTCGCTGGATTCCTGCCAGCCAAACTCGTCGGTGTTCCACATGGTGAAGGAGCGGTTGCGACGGTTCATGCGCCCGGCCTTGTCGCCGAGGCCGTAATAATTTTCATCGAGGGGCATGCGCTTCCAAACGTGGACGTTTTCGCCGTCCCAAGCCATGGGCAAGGAGGGCTGATCTTCGAGGATGGGCTGGCCTGCGGCGTTGGCGAAGGTGATGAGCAGGGGCGAAGCTTTGACCACCACGTGAACATCGCCTGCAACCATGCGGGTTTCGCGCGCTTCGTTGGTTACTTGTACGGGCGGCGGTTCGGGTGCGGCGATCACGGCCCAGGAAAAATCTTCGGGGAACTTTCCATTGGGGGCGACGCGGACGCGCACGATACCGTCGCGTACCGCAGTGATTCGAATTTTCGCGAAGCCGGCAGTAATTTCCATGCCGTCTTTGAGGGTTTCGACTTTTTGCAGGTCGCCGATGTGTTGCCAGCCCTGCGCATGAACGAGGACGGCGGGCGCGAGAGAAAGAATCATGATCGCTGCTACACGCAGCGCGATGGAACGCATGGAGGCTCCTGAAGAATGGCGAATAGATGATACAAAAAATCGTGGAGCGAAGAGGCTCAGGCCGCGAGCCACTGCTCGAAAAATGCGGAGGCCTTGGCACCCTCGATGCGGCGGCGCACCGCGTCCATCACGCGACAACGCACCAGTTCCCCGCTGGAATAGAAGCCGAGCCAGTACGGCAAATGGACGAGTTCCGGGAGGCTGGTAAATTTCAAGGTGGTCTCACGCATTTTGAAGAAACCTTGCTGGAAAATGATGCGCAGGACTTTTTCGCGCAGCATTTCTTCGGAAGCGGAAGGACTCAAGCAGGGCTCGACGCAATTGCGAGTGGTGAGCTCGAGCAAATTTTCTCGGCCGGGAATTTTTGGGAATTCGAAGAGGTCGAGCGAGCCGTCGACGGCGTCCATGGCGAATAGCCGGGTGTGCGGAGCGCGGGCCATGGTGTAGTTCACTTCGTAGAACTGGTAAGGGACGTAGGCGTCGGCGATGCGCTGCAGCGAGCCGGCTTTGACGCGCCACAGCATGGAGGAGATGCCGGGTTTGGAGAAAGCGCGGACGGCGTCGGACTGGGTGACGTTGGGCCGAAGCGCGAGGATCGGTGCGGTGTGCATTGCTGTAGAGCGTTGCGCGCTAGCGGAAATAGATCCACAAGCTGAAAACCAGAACAATCAGCACAACGGTGAAAGCTACGTTGATGTTGTGTTCCTTGCGAGTTTCGCGCTCGAGATGAGCGGTCTTCACGTCGGTGCTTTCGATTTTGTCGGCCACGGTGGCAAAGGTGAGTCCTGCGAGTTTTTTCCGATCCGGCGCGGGGAACATCATGCTGACGCCGATGAGCACCGCGGAGCAGATTACGAACATGAGCACGGCATAGTGGAGGAAGTTCATGTCCACCAGCCATCGCAAGGCAGGCGAGGTGTAGTGATTGGTTTTGTCGAGCACTTCAAAGATGAAGCGCACCGCGCCGAGGACGAAGCCGACGAGCAAGGAGCTGATGGCGCCTTCGCCATTGAGGCGCGGCCACAGAATGCCGAAGATGAAGCAGACGGCGATGGGCGGACTGATATAGGCCTGGACGCTTTGCAGATAGATGTAGAGCTGAGCGCTGAGCAAGTGAATGAAGGGCACCCAGGCGAGGCCCAGCAAGACCATTGCGCCGGTGGCGATGCGACCAAAATTGACGAGCTGCTTTTCGCTGGCGGCGGGGCGGAATTTTTTGTAGAAATCGAGGGTGACCATGGTGGAGGCGGAGTTGAAGACCGAACTCATCGCGCCCATGAGGGCGGCGAGAAGCGCGGCGATCAGCAGGCCGACCAAGCCCGTTGGCAGAAGATTGATGACCAGCGAGGGGAAGGCGATGTCGCCGTTGACAACCTTGCCGTTTTCGACGGTGAAGAGTTGGGGGTAGAGGGCGTAACAGATCAAGCCGGGGAGAACCAGGAGGAAGACGGGAAGAACTTTGAGGAAGCCGGCAAAAATCGTTCCAGCTTTGGCGTTGCCTTCGTCGCGGGCGGACAGGACGCGCTGCACGATGACCTGGTCGGTGCACCAATACCAGATGCCGAGAATGGGCGCGCCGAAGACGATGCCGGTCCAGGGGAATTCGGGATCGGAGGCGGGCTTGATCATGTGAAAGAAACTGTCGGGGAGAGCGGCACGCAGGCCGGCGAAACCGCCGACTTTGTCGAGGCCGATGAGGGTGAGGGCGATGGCGCCGGCGAGGAGGATTAATGTTTGCACCAGGTCCTG
>DATCOK010000523.1:0-4124 GCA_036564765.1 Candidatus Acidiferrum sp.
GATCAACAGCCCGATTGCCAAAGTCCCGAACTTTTTCAGCAAAGCAGTCATCAGTAGTGTTCTCCTCGAATTAAAAAGTTGGCGGCGTATTGATCCACAGCAACCACGTTTCACCGCGGCCGGGATTTTTCCAGCGGTGCGGTGTGGAGCTTTCGAAATAGAGACTATCGCCCGGCTTCAGGCGGTAATGCTCGCCGTTATTCAACCAGATTTCGAAGTCGCCGCGCAGCACGTGCAAAAATTCCTCGCCTTCGTGGGCATAGGATTCGCCGCTGCCGCCGCCGGGACGCACGCGAAAGAGGTGCGGCTCCATGGCCGTATGGCCCCAGGCGAGCAGCTCCATGCGCACGCCCGGAGTGGTCTCCAGAATTTTTCGTTGCGCCGGGCGCACCAGCCGGGGGTTTTCTTCCGCGGCTTCAAACAGCGAAAGAATGTTGGTGCGATAAAAGCGCGCGATGCGCCGCAGCGTGGCGATGGAAGAATGCATCTGCCCGCGTTCGAGCGCGCTCAAAAATCCCACGGAGACGCCCGTAGCCCGCGCCACTTGCGCGAGCGAAAGGCCGCGTCGCGTGCGCAACCGACGGAAGCGCTGGCCGGGCACGCGCGCAGTGGCTGCGGGCGGAGAGATCTGCAGCCCCTGGCGTTTTAACACGTGCACGATGGCGGCGGGATTCAATCCGCGCGCGCGCCGCAGAAAAATCGCGCGCTGCAGCAGTCTCACGTCGGACTCGGTGTACTCGCGGTAGCGGCTCTGGGTTCGCTGTGGAACCACCAGCCCCAGGGCTTCCCAAGCGCGCAATGCGGAAGAAGAAATGCCCACGCGCCGCGCCACTTCGCTAATGCGCAGCGGACGCTCCGCTGCGCGTTTCGCCGATTTGCCGGATGAATTATTTCTGCTTGACACCGGTGCCGACCTTCACTAAGTTTGCAGGATTATAGTAAGGTTTGGGAAGCGCAGCAACCTCGAACGAAGGGCAACAAAAAAAAGTTTTTCGCGATACGCGAAACAGGGGTGAGTTCGATGAGTTTCCGTCACATCAGGCTGGCGAAGCGTTTTCTGCAGCTATCCATTTCCGCGCTGTTGTTGTGGACGGCGGCCGCGATGCTCGCCGGCTACGCCAACGCGCAAAGCACCGGCGGCCGTATTCGCGGCACCGTGACGGACACCAGCGGAGCGGCTATCACCGGCGCAACCGTCACCCTTCTCAATGAAGCCAACGGCACGACCCGCGACACACAAAGCGGCTCGAATGGAGAGTACGGCTTCCTCGAAGTTCCCGTCGGCGTCTATACCGTGGAGTCGCAACAGACCGGTTTCAAGAAGTACCTAAGCAAGGGTGTGAACCTCGAGCTGAACGCCATTCTGACCATCGACATCATTCTTCAAGTAGGCGGCGCGACGGAAACGGTCGAGGTGACGGGAGCCACGCCGCTAGTCGACACCACCTCCACGCAACTAGGCGCGGTTGTCGGTGAAAGAGCGGTCAGCGAGTTGCCGCTGGCGCAGCGCGACACCTATCAACTGCTGCAGTTGCAGCCAGGCGTGCAATCACAACTTGGCGTGGATAACTTATACGGAAGCGATCGCGCCGGCGTGGTGAGCGTGAACGGCGGGAGGGGCCGAGACAACAATTTCACGGTGAATGGCGGCGACGGCAACGACCAGTTTGCAAACCTGCCCGCCATCGAGCCTTCCCCCGACAGCATTGCGGAATTCCGGGTGCTGACCAATACCTTTGACGCAGAATACGGACGTAATTCCGGTGCGGTGGTAAACGTGGTAACGAAGTCGGGAACGAACGAGTTTCATGGCAACTTCTACGAATTTTTCCGCAACAAGGACCTGAACGCCAAAGGATTCTTCGATTTCGAAAAGCTGGATTACCTGCAAAACCAATTTGGGGCGACCTTTGGCGGACCCATCCATAAGGACAAAACATTCTTCTTCGTGACCTTTGAAGGCGACCGCATACGCAAAGGCACTTCTTCGGACACCGTGGCGGTTCCTACGGCGGACGAGCGCACGGGGAATTTTGGTGCGACGCCCTTTCAGGGTGGTGTGACCACCGATTTCTTCGCTCAGACCCTGAATAGCCGGTGCGGTTTGAACATTCCTCTGCCTTCCACCCAGCCAGGCGGAATTGTGCCGTATTCGACGATCTTCCCCAACAGCGTGATTCCCACGCAGTGCATGGATCAGACTGCGCTGGACCTGTTAAACCGTTACGTGCCGCAGGCGAATCGTCCAGACGGCACGTTTCAAGCCGGACCGTTAGGACATGAAAGAAGCAATCAGTTTACCGTGAAGATAGACCACGAATTGACGAAGAACCAGCATCTTTCCGGATACTATTACTTCACCCAGCATTACCTGGCTAAGCCTTTTGCGCGATTCCAAGCGGGCGGCGCGACCTTGCCAGGGTTTGGCGACTTAACCGATGAGCGCGTTCAACAACTGAACATCAGCCACACCTGGACGATTGGCTCAACCTCCGTAAATGAAGCGCGCTTCACCTTTTTCCGCGAGGGACAAGGCACCTTCTTGCATCCCCAGCACACCGCGCTGGTCCAGGATTCTTGCGCCACAGTTCCGAGCACACAATGTTTTACCGACCCCGCCAGTCCAGACCTTGGGATTCATCCGAATCTTGGCGCCAGTCGCGAAGGCGTCCCGTACATCAACATCGCCGGCGGATTTTCTATCGGGAACAATTTCGAAGGCGAGCTGCCGCAAAAAGGCAACACCTATCAGGTATCGGACAGCTTTGGCAAAGTACTCGGCAATCACAGTTTGAAATTCGGCGGCGACTTCCGGTCCCAGCAGTTCGACCAGCGCCTTTATTTCAACGTCAACGGTTCCTATTATCTGTACGGCGGGGGGCCGAACGACACCGCATCGGACAATCTTTTCGCCGACTATCTCCTGGGCTTGAATGATAATTACATTCAGGGATCTGCGCAGGATGAGCTCATCCGCTCGAAGTCCGTCTACCTTTTTGCTCAAGACAGTTGGAAGCTGAAGTCCAACCTGACCTTGAACTACGGACTTCGCTGGGAATTGAACACGCCGCTGGCGGACATTGGAAAGAAGGTCCAGACCTATCGCCCGGGGCAAAACACCACGATCTACCCTTGTGCGATTGGACCAAACGATCCGCTGTTCGCGACCTACGGTAGCGATTGCGCCGCAGCTGGTGTGGTTCCCACAGGACTGGTAGTAGCCGGCGACCGCGGCGTTCCCACAGGACTGACGTCCACCTACTACAAGTCATTTGCGCCGCGCATTGGTTTGGCGTGGAGCCCCAGCTCGAAAGAAGGTTTCCTGGGTCATCTATTCGGAGGGCCCGGAAGGACCAGCATTCGCGCGGGATTCGGTATTTTCTACAATCCGATCGAACAGTTAGTAATGGAGCAGTTCAGCGCTGAGCCGCCCTTCGGTGGTAGCTCCAGCATCTACAACACGATGTTCAACCTGCCGTTCCAATATCAGGACGGAACGACGGCGCCGAATCCCTTTAACGGAATTTTGACCCCGCCGCGTGGCCAGCCCGTGGACTGGGCGATGTTCCGTCCGATTCTGCTTTACGGACAAGCTGCTCCGAATATTCGTTCGCAATACGCTGAGCAGTACAACCTGACCATCCAGCGCGAATTGGCAAGAAACCTCGTACTCCAGATTGCCTACGTTGGTCGCCAAGGACACAGACTTCTGGCCACCCAGGAACTTAACCCCGGAAATCCGCAAACTTGCCTGGACCTCAACGCCATTCTTGGCGACGGAACTTGTGGCCAGTATGGCGCCGACAGTTCCTATTTTATTGACCCCGGAACGGTCCTAACTAGCGCTCTACATCTCCCTTACGGCCCAACCAAGGTGCTTCCCGCAGGCACGACGGTTGGAGCAAACGGCATCACGCTCGTCGGCCTTCGACCGTTTTCGTCTCCGAATTGCGATCCCACGACGGCCGCGGGTTGCCCGGCCGATGGCCTGCCGGTCTTCTCTAGTATCTTCCAGCAAGGGACGATTTCCAGTTCGGCATATAACGCGTTGCAGGCAAGCCTGGAGCAGCGTTTCGATCACGGGTTGCAGTTCACCGCGGCTTACACTTATAGCAAATCACTAG
>DATCOK010000524.1:0-2608 GCA_036564765.1 Candidatus Acidiferrum sp.
TCGAGAACGCGGGTTTGAAACGCCATGGCGTCGGCGAGTTTGGAGCGCAGCGGGTCGCGCGCGTGAGCTTTGTCGAATTCGGTGAGGGTGCGGTTGAGCATGGACTTGCCGATGATGAGTTCGCCGACGAGGTTCATGACCGCGTCGATACGTGCGGCGTCCACTCGCAGAGAACTTTCCGTCAGCGAGGCGACAGCGGTGCCGACGGTGGCCGGGCTCGCAGCAGTAGTGTCTTCGGGATGCTCGGCGTGCGCGAGGTGCGCTTGCACTTCGAGAAGATCGTCGAGGAGTTCATGCTCCGCGGTGGCGACGGTGGCGGCCAGAACGACGTGCGTGCCGGAGACCACCGAAGGGATGTGGCAACGCTGCGTCAGAGTTTCCGCGGTGAGCGTGGTGGCGATGGCCGCTTCGACAATTTCCACGGTGGCAGCAGCGATGTTGTCTTCGGGCCGGAGGGCGATGACCGTGCCGCAGCTGTGCAGCACGTTGCGAATCAGTTGAAAGGCGGCGGCGCGCATTCCGCTGTTTTCGTCAATGCGTAGCGCGAGATTGAAGACGGTTTCACCGCGATGGGCGGCTTCAGAGACCATCAACTGCTCGTACTCGGTCCAGGCAAATTTCGCGTCCATGGCAGAGGGCGCAGCCGCGCTATTCGTTGGCGTAGCCGTTGGGCTTTCCAGTTTCTTCGAAGGTCCCGCAAGAAGGTTCTGGATCATCTCCTGCAGATTTGTGACGGGCGGCGGTTCGATGTTGCGTTCGTAGGCGGAAAGCATTGCGCCGAAGTTGTCGGCGGCGGCCAGAACGATTTCGGCGATGGCGCTGCCGCGTTCCTGAACAATTTGCGGCGCGAGCACGTCTTCGAGATCGTGAGCGACTTCGCTGAGTTGGGTGTAGCCGCAAGCGGCGGAGTCGCCTTTCAACGTGTGAACCGCGCGACGAACGTTGCGGAGAATCTCTTCGTCGCCGGGGTGCGACTCGAGCTGCAGGCCGCCTTCGTTGAGGGCTTGGAGCAATTCGTAGGCGCTCTCGAAAAAGAGAGCACGCAACTCGGCGCCGCGATCCTCGGGCGGTCGGCTCAAGAACGGGCCTCGACTCTCTGGTAGGCGGTACCGTTGTTCTCGTGAATCATCTTAAATTTTTGCGTAAGGCCGAAAAGGCTTTCGGCGTGACCGACGAAGAGGTAGCCGCCGGGATTCAAGCAGTGCCAAAACTTGTCGATGAGACGCTTCTGTTCAGCTTCGTCGAAATAGATCATGACGTTGCGGCAGAGAATGATGTCATTGCGGCGTGGAAGAAATTCAGTTTTGAGATTGTGAAAGTCGAATTGCACGAGGCTCTTGAGCTGGGACTTGACGGTATATTTGTCGCCGACTTTTTCGAAATAACGCAGGCGGGTGGTGTAATCGACGGGCTCCATTTGCACGCCGGTGTAAAGACCTTCCTGGCCGGCACGCAAGCTGGCATAGCTGATGTCCGAAGCCACGATCTCGAGTTTCCACGGTGGAGGTATGAGCGGCTTGGGCGTAGGCATCTCGAACGGCAACGGATTGCGCAAATAGTAGTAGGCGAGGGCGTCGGCGATAAGAATGGCGACGGAGTAGGGCTCCTGGCCGGCGGAACAGCCGGCGCTCCAGACCCGAATGTGGAAATCGCGGCGGTCCTGCTTGTGGCGCAAAATATTTTCGAGTACAGACTTCTGCAGCAAGTCGAGCTGCGGGCGGTTGCGAAAGAAACTGGTTTCGTTGACCGTTAGATTTTCGAGGAGAAGCGCCAATTCGGGCCGGCCTTCGCGGCTGGTGAGTAAGCGGTAGTAGGAATAGAAAGAGTCGAGCTGGCAGGCCTTTAGGCGGCGCTGCAAGCGGTCTTTTAGAAAATGGGAGCGGCGCTCGTCGAAAAACATGCCGCATTCCTGATAGACGAGGGTCTGCAACAGCTTAAGTTCGGCGTCGGTCAGTTGTATCGGTGCGACAATCGTGCCCATTCGCTGCGCAGCCTTTCTTCAATCCTTCATTCGCCAGTTGCGGCGATTACTTCGAGAGTGCCAATGTTTCCGCGGCTTCTTCCAGCCCGCGCAGATCCGGGCTATAGAGCAACTTGGTGATGTCCAACAAAATAATCAGGCGGCCTTTGAGTTTTCCGACGCCGGTGACGTAGCCGGATTCACCGTCGGCAAAGACGGACCCCGGCGCCTCGATGTCCGCGGGTGGAATTTTAAGAACTTCGGAGGCGGCGTTGACGATCAGGCCGACAAGTTTGTTGTCGATCTCCACCACCAGGATGCGGTTCTTTTTGTCGGCGACGGTGTAGACCTGGCCGAAGCGCTTACGCAGATCCATCACCGGGATAATTTTTCCGCGAAGATTGATGACCCCTTCGATGATGTCGGGCGCGCTGGGCACGGCGGTGATTTCCGGGACGCGCACGATTTCACGCACGGCGCCGATTCGTACACCGTACGTTTCATTGCCGATGCGAAACCCTACGACCTGTATTTCCTTTTCGATTTTCATTTTTTGCTAGCTCAGGAGCGCGTCAGTTCGGCGTACTCGTATTCCTCGGTGTCACGCGGCGGTTCTGGAGTGCGGCGCGGCGCGGGACGTTCCTGGCG
>DATCOK010000525.1:0-7629 GCA_036564765.1 Candidatus Acidiferrum sp.
CGTATACACCGACAATTCTGTTACTGTTCCGCGCAAATGTTCGTTCCGAGGAATTATTCCTCGGCTTTGATTCCCAGCGCGCGCATCCGACGATACAGGTGGCTGCGCTCCAGGCCCAAGGCCTCCGCGGTGCGCGTCATCTGCCATTGATTTTCTTCCAGCTTGCGCAAAATAAATTCCCGCTCGTAGGCGCTGCGCGCTTCGTACAACGTGGAGTAAGGCTGCTGCGGGCTTTCCGCCGCGCCGCGAAACAGTTCGGGCGGCAGATGATGCGGCTCGATGCGCGGCTGCGGGCAGACGATTACCAGGCGCTCGACCAGGTTGCGCAACTCCCGTACATTTCCCGGCCACGGATAGCGCAGCAGGATTTCGACAGCAGAGTCGCTCAGCTCGCGGCCCCGCTTTCCGTAAGCTCCGCTGAACTCACTTAGAAAATATTTGGCCAGAACGGGAATATCCTGCAAGCGGTCGCGCAGCGGCGGGACGAAGAAGGGAATTACGTTCAAGCGGTAAAAAAGATCCTGGCGGAAATGGCCGCGAGTGATTTCCTGCTCGAGATTTTTATTGGTGGCGGCGATGACCCGCACATCCACGGTGATGGTCTGGTTTGAACCCACCGGCTCGAAGCGCTGCTCCTCGAGCACGCGCAACACCTTCGATTGGGTGCGTAGGCTCATGTCGCCGATCTCATCGAGGAATAAAGTGCCCCCATCGGCTTTTTCGAATTTGCCGATTTTGTTATCGGTGGCGCCGGTGAAGCTGCCTTTCACGTGACCAAAGAGTTCCGACTCGATCAATTCATCCGGAATGGCCGCGCAGTTTACTTCCACAAAGGCGCCTTTGGCGCGCAAGCTGGCGGCGTGCAGCGCGTGCGCGACCAGTTCCTTGCCGGTGCCGCTTTCGCCGTAAATCAACACCCGGCCGTTGGTCGGGGCGGTCACTGCTATCTGCTGGCGCAATGCTTTCATGGGAATGCTCTCGCCGATGACCTGATAGCGATGTCCCAGCTGATTGCGCAGCGTCTGATTTTCTTCTTCGAGCCGGCGCTGCTGAATGGCGTTGCGGACCAGCAGAATAATTTTTTCAAGCGAGAGCGGCTTTTCGATGAAGTCGAACGCGCCTAGTTTGGTCGCGCGAACCGCGGTTTCGATGGTGCCGTGGCCGGAAATCATGATGACCGACGGCGGATGCGGCGTGCTTTGAATGCGGCTCAAGGCTTCCAGGCCGTCCATTCCAGCGAGCCAGACGTCCAGCAGAATCAGTTCGAGTTCACCGCTCGAGACCCGCTCTAGCGCTTCCTCCGCGGTAGCCACTGCCTCTACGAAATAGCCTTCGTCTTTGAGGATGGAGCCCAGCGATTCGCGGATGCCCGGTTCGTCGTCTACGATCAGCAGATGCGGTTTGGTGATCATCGCGCCGGCTCCGTGGCCGTGGTGGCGTGGCCATCGACCGCGGCCAGCGTTGCGGCATCCCCGATCGGCAGTCCCACGATAAAGCGCGAGCCGGCTGGAAAATTATCTTCGGCGTGAATCGTTCCTCCATGCTCGGCGATAATGCGCGCGGCGATGGCCAGGCCCAAGCCGGTGCCACGATCTTTGGTGGAAAATTGCGGCAGAAACAGTTTGTCTTTATCTTGCGGAGAGATGCCGTGGCCGGTGTCGGCCACGGAAATTTCCACGACTTCTGCGGTGGCGTCGCAGCGCGTGGATAGGAGAATTTCTCGACAGGTGGCATGCTCAAGCGACTCGGCAGCGTTATCGATGAGGTTAACGACCACGCCGCGGAGCAGCCCGGCGTCTCCGCGCACCTGCGGCAAATTTTCCGTCAGCGCGGTCTTGATGGTGACGCCATCGAGACGGTTGGAAAAAACTTCCAGCGCTTCGTGCACGATGGTGTTGGCGTCGGTGGGCACTAGTTTAGCGAGCGGGAAGCGCACGAACTGCGAAAATTCGTTGACGAGCGCCGCCAGAGTCGATACCTCCCGCTCGATCAGGCGAGAACATTCGAGCACCAGCGCGGTCAATTCGGGATCGGCGGGCGCGCTTTCCGCGGCCGCACGGCGATCCAGAAAACGCGACAATCGCTGCGCCGACAACTGAATAGGTGTGAGAGGATTTTTAATTTCGTGCGCGATGCGTCGCGCGACCTCCTGCCACGCGGCGGATTTCTGCGAGCGCAACATCTCTGTCAGATCGTCGAGCACCAGTACGTAGCCGGTGTTGGCCCGGTGCGGCCCGAGGGAGCTGACGGTCACGGCCAGATGCAGCACGCGGCCGTTAACCACCGTTTCAATCTCACGCGACACGACGCCCATGCGCAGCGAACGGCGCATTAAGTACTGCACAGAACGTGACGCTTCAGTCCCTAGCAAATCGTCCAGTGATTGCTTTTCACGCGCGCCCGTGCCGAGAATCCCACTCACCGCGGTGTTCGAACGGAGAATCACTCCGGCAGCATCCAGCGAAACAACTCCGGTCGGAATATTTTCGAGCACGGTCTCCATAAGCTGGCGGCGGCGCTCCAGTTCCTGCACGGCCTGCTGCAGATTGCGGGTGAACTGGTCGATCTGTGCACGGCTGTCGCGCAACTGCCGGGTCATGTTGTTGAACGAGCGCGCCAAGATGCCCAGTTCATCCTGCACCTGATCCGGGACTTGATAATCGAAATTACCCGAGGAAATTTCGCGCGTGCCTTCGGCGAGCGCCTGAATGGGCACGGTCACCTGCTTGGATAAAAACAGCGCCACCCACATCACCGAAAAAAGCACCAGCATGGTGAAAAACAGCAAAATCAGCAGCATTTGGCGCTTCAGCGCGCGCAGGTTCTGTTTTTCCGCGTAATACTCGGCGGTCTGCGTTTGGATCTGTTTGAGGCGTTCGAAAAAGGATGGATTGGTGCGATAGGCCGTCAGAAGAAACGCGCCGGGGTTTCCCGCGTCGGAGAAAGGAATGCGTGCCGCGGAGTAAACGTACTTGCCGGCCTCCCAGATTTCGATGCCGCTCGGCAAGGTGCGCACTTGTTTGCCAAGGACGCCGGGAACGACGCAGGTGGCGGCGTCGCGAACTTCCGGGGGATCATCGCAAATCACCCCGCCCTTGATCGCCTTGCCGTCGGCGTCCAGAATCCAGACTGCGTCCGCGCCGCCTGCGAACGCGTGGCCCAGAAATTCTCGCGGTGGTTTGTTGGCGAACGGCTGAATCTGATGCGCCAGATTGTGCAGCCGCGGAATTTGCGTGCGGCCGAAATCATTGAGCAACAGCTGGGTCTGTTCCGAAGCGATTTCCAGCGGGCGCGGAAACCAGCGGCCCAGCGTGCGATTGAGCAGGGAATAACTGACGAAAAACATGAACAGCACCGGGAGCAGTGAAATAGCCATGGCGCCAACGACCATTTTGGTTTTGAAGCGCGCGCCCAACTGGTCCTTGCGGCGTTCGGCCCAGAGCCGGATCGCGGTGCGGCCGAGAATCAGGCCGAAGATCAGCAGGGCCGCGGTGATAAAACTCGACACCGCGTAAAGCGTCAGAACGTCGCGCCAACTTTTCGGTTCGAACGGAACGCCCAACGATCCAAAAGTAAAAACTGCCGCGAGCAGCAAGGTCAGAAACAGCGCGCCCGCGGCAAATCCCCACCGCTGTTTGGAGGTGAGGCGGCTCATCGCAAAAATCCGTCAGCATCGTCGGTTGCGTTCGTGTGGTTGGGCAAAATTGCGACGAACGTATGAGAGGGAAAGTATTTTCTCACGCGCAAACACAGCGTGTCCGCGGCCGGACGTTTTTCGTCGGCCTCAAAAAAAACTGAATGCGAATCGCAAATGAGCAACCGCCAAGCCATCTCTTTGCCACGATATCCAGCGCCTCCACGCAAGTCAAGAAATCCGCCTGTACTTCTTCCAGACCACCTGTTCTATCGGGCAGGTATTAGCCAATTTAGAACTACGCCAGAAATTCCGCCTATAGCACGCGACACCTTTTGCTAATGTGAGCGTTGGTCGCGCAGTCGCCAGGAGTGCAGCGGATGTCTGTTCGGTTGGGTGAGATTCTTCTAAAGGAGAGCCTGATTACTCAGGACCAACTCTCCAAAGCGCTCGAATTTCAGCGCTCCAATGGCGGCAAGCTGGGAAGCTGCCTGACCAAGATGGGCTACATCACCGACGACGATATTACCGGAGTGCTCTCCCGCCAATACGGCGTCCCCTCCATCAACCTGAAGTTTTACGAAATCGATCCCATCGTCATCAAGCTGATCCCCCAAGACACTGCGCTGCGTTACCAGGTGATTCCGCTGTCGCGCGTCGGTTCCGTTTTGACCATAGCGATGACCGATCCCACCAACGTCTTCGCCATGGACGATATCAAGTTCATGACCGGCTTCAACGTGGAGCCGGTGGTGGCTTCGGAGTCCGCCATCGGCGACGCCATCTCGCGCTTCTACGGCGGCAACTCTTCGAATCACGAAGAACTGACCAACTTGATGAAGGATTTGGTCGATGAAGAGCAGGAGTTGGAGCTGGCCGCCGAAACGGCGGAGATGGACATCGCCAGCCTGGAAAAAGCGGCGGAAGAAGCGCCCATCATCAAACTGGTCAACCTGATTCTCACCGACTCGGTCAAGCGTGGGGCCAGCGATATTCACGTAGAGCCGTACGAACTCGAGTTGCGCGTGCGTTTCCGCATTGACGGCCAACTGCAAACGGTCATGAGCCCTCCGCTGCGTTTGCGCGATGCCATCACCAGCCGCCTGAAAATCATGGCCAAGCTGGACATCGCGGAAAAGCGCCTGCCGCAAGACGGCCGCATCATGATCAAGTACAAGGCCGACGGAAAAAAGAAAGAGTTGGACTTCCGCGTCTCGACCGTCCCCACGCTGTATGGCGAAAAAATCGTCATGCGCTTGCTGGACAAGGAAAATCTCCGGCTGGACATGACCAAGCTGGGATTCGAACAAGCCTCGCTGACGAAATTCGAACGCAATATTTTCAAACCGTACGGCATGGTGCTGGTCACCGGGCCTACCGGTTCCGGAAAAACCAACACACTGTATTCCTCGGTATCCACCTTGAACAAAGTGGATACCAACATCATGACCGCGGAAGATCCCGTCGAGTTCCAGCTCGCGGGCATCAACCAGGTGCAGATGAAAGATCAGATCGGGTTGAACTTCGCCGCGGCTCTGCGCGCCTTTCTGCGGCAAGACCCCAACATCATTCTAGTCGGCGAAATTCGCGACTTTGAAACCGCGGAAATTGCGGTGAAAGCTGCGCTCACCGGCCATTTGGTGCTTTCCACCCTGCACACCAACGACGCGCCTTCGACCATCAGCCGCTTGATGAACATGGGTATCGAGCCATTTCTCGTGGCCACCTCCGTCAACCTGATTTGCGCGCAGCGCCTGGTGCGGCGTATTTGTCAGAACTGCAAAGTGGAACTGGAAGTTCCCGAGCAGGCGCTGATCGACGCGGGTTACACGCCGGACGAAGCCAAGAAAACCAAGATTTATCACGGCAAAGGCTGCAACACCTGCAACAAAGGCGGCTACAAAGGGCGCACCGGTCTTTACGAGGTGATGGAAATCAACGATGAGTTGCGCGAGTTGATTCTCGTCGGCGCCTCCGCGCTCGAATTGAAAAAGAAAGCGGTCGAGCAGGGCATGATCACTTTGCGCCGCAGCGGTTTGACCAAAGTGGCGTTGGGCCAAACAACCATGGAAGAAGTGGTGCGCGAAACGGTCTTATAAAGAATTTTCAAGGATAGGTGAACTATGGCTGGCATGACGTTAAGTGAATTGCTGAAAAAAATGATCGAGATGGGCGGCAGCGACCTGCACATCACCACCAACAGCGCCCCGCGCGTGCGCGTGCACGGCAAGTTGAAGCCGCTGGACATGCCGCCGCTGACGGCCGCGGACACGAAATCTCTGGCGTATAGCGTTTTGACCGATGCGCAGAAGCACCGCTTCGAGGAAAATCTTGAGCTGGACTTTTCCTTCGGCCTGAAGAATCTGGCGCGCTTCCGCGGCAACGTCTTCAATCAACGAGGCGCGGTCGGCGCGGTGTTCCGCACCATCCCATGGGAAATCAAAGGTTTTGACGCGCTGGGCCTGCCGCAGGTGGTGAAAGCCATGTGCGACAAGCCGCGCGGCTTGGTGTTGGTGACCGGCCCGACAGGCTCCGGCAAATCGACCACCCTGGCCGCCATGCTCGACAGAATCAATGCCGAACGCGACGAGCACATGATCACCATCGAAGATCCCATCGAGTTTCTGCACAACCACAAAAAGTGCCTGGTCAATCAGCGCGAAGTGCACTCCGACACCCATTCGTTCGCGAACTCTTTGCGCGCCGCGTTGCGCGAAGATCCCGACGTGGTGCTCATCGGCGAAATGCGCGACCTCGAAACCATCGAATCGGCGCTGCGAATCGCCGAAACCGGCCACTTGACCTTTGCCACGCTGCACACCAATTCCGCGGCATCCACCATCAACCGCATCATCGACGTGTTTCCCGCGCACCAGCAGCCGCAAATTCGCGCGCAACTCTCCATGGTGCTCGAAGGCGTTTTGTGCCAAGCGCTGCTGCCGCGCTCCGACGGTCGCGGCCGCGCCATGATTATGGAAATCCTCGTGCCCACACCGGCCATTCGCAACCTGGTCCGCGAAGACAAGATTCACCAGATCTATTCCGCGATGCAGACCGGCACCGGACAGACCGGCATGCAAACCTTCAACCAGGGTTTATGCAATGCCTACCTGGCGAAAACCATTACTCTCGACGTGGCCTTGGCGCGCTCGTCGAATCCCGACGAACTGCAGGACATGATCAACCGCGGTGTCAATTCCACCCAGCAGGGCGGCTCGAAGACGCCGGTGTTGAGCAAGCGCTAAAGAAGGAAATGTAAACGGACTTGGGAGTAGTAGAAAAATTTCGTGGTGTACAGGCACTGAGGAGGGCCACACATGCCGGATTATAAATATCAAGGGACCAGCCGCAGCGGCTCGAGCGTCAGCGGCGTCATGACCGCGGGAAGCAAGGCGGAGCTGCAGAATCTTCTGCGCCGCCAGCAGATCACCCCCACAAAAATGTCGGAGAAGGGCAAGGAATTCAATATGCCCACCTTCGGCGGAAGCGTGAAGGCCAAGGAACTGGCCATCTTCACGCGACAATTCTCGGTGATGATCGATGCCGGCTTGCCGTTGGTGCAGTGCCTCGAGATTCTTGCTGGCCAGCAGGAAAATAAACTTTTTCAGAAGGTCCTGACGCAGACGCGCTCCGCGGTCGAGGGCGGCTCCACGCTTTCGAGCGCTATGCGCAGCTCGCCAAAAGTATTCGACGGCTTGTACGTCAACATGGTGGAAGCCGGAGAAACGGGCGGTATTCTCGACATCATTCTGCAGCGCCTTTCGACCTACATCGAAAAGAACGTCAAGCTGCAGCGCGCCGTGAAATCCGCGTTGGTCTATCCGGTCGGCGTTCTAACCGTGGCTGGCGGCGTCATCACCCTGCTGCTCTGGAAGGTCGTCCCCATTTTCGCTACGCTGTTCGCCGGCCTTGGCGTAACGTTGCCGCTGCCCACCAAAATCGTCATCGCCATGAGTAACTTCATCGGCAGCTACTTCGGTTTGACACTCCTGGTC
>DATCOK010000526.1:0-2439 GCA_036564765.1 Candidatus Acidiferrum sp.
CGGTATCGTGATTCTCAGCGGCATGGCGCGCGGTATTGATGCGCTCGGTCATCACGGAGCACTGGCGGCAAACGGGCGGGCCATCGGGGTGCTCGGAACCGGTATCGACGTTTGTTATCCGAAGGAAAACAAGAAGCTGTATGAAAAGGTTCTGGAGCGCGGCGCGATCCTCAGTGAATTCCCGCTCGGCACGCATCCTGCGCCGGAAAATTTCCCAATCCGCAATCGGATCGTGGCGGGCATGCCGTTGGGAGTAGTGGTTATCGAAGGCGCAGAATTCAGCGGTTCCCTGATCACCGCGCGGCTCGCCATGGAATTCGGTCGTGAAGTTTTTGGCGTGCCGGGCAACGTAACCCAGTCGGTTAGCTTTGCTCCGAATCTTTTGATCAAGCAAGGCGCCAAGCTGGTGGTCAACGCGGAGGATGTCATCGAGGAACTACCTACGCCGGTGCGCGCCGCGCTGGTGCAGGCCGAGCGGCACGAATCCGACCAGCGAAATCTGCTCGCTGCGGCGTCGCTCGGGACCTCGGAAAAGAAACTTTATGAGCTGCTGTACATCGAAGAACCCAGGCACATTGATGAGTTGGTCGAAAACTCCGGTCTGAATTCTTCGGAGGTGCTGGCCACACTCTTCGATCTGGAGATGAAGAACCTGGTACGGCAATTGCCCGGAAAACAATTCAGTAAGATCATGCTGTAACTGGCTTTAAGCGCACTTTCTAGTTGATACTGGCGGCGCCCGCCGCGGCAAAGAAGCACCCGGATGAGCGATCTCCGCATCTGCATATGATAGCGAGAAGGACACACACCCACGCGGTTAAGCCTTCTGCGGAAGATTACGGAGTTACAAAGGCAACATGGCTCGTTCGCTCGTAATTGTGGAATCGCCGGCAAAGGCGAAAACCATCAACAAATATTTGGGACGGGATTACACCGTCAAAGCGTCCCTGGGACACGTGCTAGACCTCCCAAAAAAGACGTTGGGTATCCTTCTGCCCGAAAGTGCCAACGGCAACAAGAAGAAGAAAAAAAAGCGGAAAACCAAGGCAAAGACTAAGGATGGAGAGAAAGTTGTCGAGAAGAAGCTGCCGAAGCCAGTCCCGGTGACCGCGGAAAATATTTTTGAGCCGACGCTGGAAGTGATTCCCGGCAAGGTCAAGGTGATTGCGGATCTGCGCAAAGCCGCGGAAGCCGCTCCGAACGTCTATCTGGCGACCGACCCTGACCGCGAAGGCGAGGCCATCTCGCAACATCTCTTAGATACGCTGGCTACCAAGAAGTCCGACCGGGCCAAATACCGGCGCGTGATGTTCAATGAGATTACGCCGAAAGCGATTAAGGCGGCCTTCGCTAAGGCCGGGGACGTAAATGCCGACCTGGTGGATGCGCAGCAAGCGCGTCGCGTCTTGGATCGGCTGGTTGGTTACAAAATTTCGCCCATTCTTTGGGACAAAGTGCGCCGCGGTCTTTCCGCCGGCCGGGTGCAGACCGTGGCGCTACGTTTGATCGTGGAACGCGAGGTGCAGATCCGCGCTTTTGTGCCAGTGGAGTATTGGAGCATTCACGCGATGCTCGACGCCGGCGAACCGCCGATCTTCGAAGCCAAGCTCTTTAAGCAAAATGGAGAAGACGTCGAAGTTGGCAACCAGGAAGCCGCGGACAAAATTGTTGCAGCGGTGAGCAACGCCAAGTGGCAGGTGGCGAGTGTAACGCAGAGAGAAAAGAAGCGGAATCCGCCTCCACCGTTCACTACTTCCAAGTTGCAGCAAGCCGCTTACAACCGCCTGCGCTACACGGCGAAACGCACCATGTCGCTGGCGCAAAAACTTTATGAAGGTGTGGAACTCGGCGATGAGGGTTCGGTCGCGCTGATTACCTACATGCGCACGGACTCTGTGAACGTTTCAGCCGATGCTCTCGCACAGGTCCGCGAAATGATTCCGGAGCGCTTCGGTTCGAACTACCTTCCAGAAAAGCCCAACTTCTACAAGTCGAAAAAAGACGCCCAGGAAGCTCATGAAGCGGTGCGACCAACCGACGCTATGCGCGCGCCGGAAGATCTGCGCAAGTATCTGGACGACGATCTTTTCAAGTTGTATCAGCTGATCTGGCAGCGTTTCGTGGCTTCGCAGATGCTGCCGGCTATTTTCGATCAGACCACCATCGATATATCCGCCGGCGACTTCACCTTTCGCGCCAATGGTTCGGTGCAGAAATTTGATGGCTACCTGCGCGTCTATCAGACTCCCGCGTCCATTGCTGACCGCGAAGACGACGAGAAGGCGGATGAAGGCGAAGGTAATTCGCTTCCGCGTGTCGAGGAAGGACAAGTGCTTCGCCTCGAAACGATTCGCCCGGACCAGCATTTCACCGAGCCGCCACCGCGCTACAACGACGCGACGCTGGTCAAGGACCTCGAAGAAAAGGGCATCGGGCGGC
>DATCOK010000527.1:0-6047 GCA_036564765.1 Candidatus Acidiferrum sp.
TGGCGAGTGCCACGATCAGGAAATTGATGATGGTGTTCAAAAACAGGCCGTAGTTGATGGTGGGCGCAGCGGCGGCTTTGGCGGCGGCCAGGGTGTCATAGTGATTGCCGTTGAGGCTGATGAACAGGCCGCTGAAGTCAACGTGTCCGAGGAGTTTTCCGATCGGAGGCATGATGATGTCTTCGACGAAAGAGGCCACTACTTTTCCGAAGGCCGCGCCGATGATGACGCCGACGGCGAGGTCGAGCACGTTGCCGCGCATGGCAAACTTTTTGAATTCTGAAAACATGTTCGGATCCTTTCCCAAGCCGCGATAGCGATTATTCCAGCGGATGCTTTCGCGCTTCCTGCTGGGGCCGCAACAATAACACCGTTCCGGCGATTCCGCGCGCGGCCAATAATACTCCGGCGCAAGCCAGGAGCGGGCCGACCCACGGGATCGGTACACGAGAAATAGCCAGCAGCACGATGCCCAGGAGCGTCAGGGAAATGGCGCGGGTGTAATCCTGCAGGCTGGGGGGCTTGCTGCCGGGCTTTCTATAAATTCCGCGGATGCCCCAGAGGATCAGGCCTACGCTGAGGATCAGCCAAGTGAGATTGTGGCGGTTGAAGAAGATGTGATTGGTGAGTCCGAGCCAGACGACGAGAAGGCCGAGGAGGATGAAGATGACTTCGATTATTACGCGAAGGAGTTTGTCGGGAGTTAGCATCGTCATGGTGCGTTCTTCGAGGTTTAGAGGCGAGGAGTAAGAGCTGTCGCTGCGATCATTTGCAAAAGCCCCCCGAAAGACCGTCGTGCCCAGCTTGGGAGGCGCCGATAAGAAATCCCCACCCTACGAAACCGAGGGTGGGGCACTAAGTGTTTTGCGTTTCGTGATTGAGCGAACACCGCGCGCTAGGAGCGTTCGATGCGGACTTTGTTTATGGTGATGGGAGTTTTGGGTCGGTCGCTGGAATCGCGCGGGGCGTTGGAGATTTTGTCGGCTACGTCCTGACCTTCGACGATTTCGCCAAAGATGGTGTGCTTGTTGTCGAGCCAGGGAGTGGCCGCCACGGTGATGAAAAATTGGCTACCGTTGGTTCCCGGGCCGGAGTTGGCCATGGAAAGCTTGCCGGATTTGGAATGCTTCAGTGAAGGATGGAATTCGTCGGCGAATTTGTAGCCGGGGCCGCCGCGGCCAGTGCCTTCGGGGCAGCCGCCCTGAATCATGAACTGCGGAATGACGCGGTGAAAATTGAGGCCGTCGTAGAAATTGCGCTTTTCTTTTTTGCCAGTTTTTTCGTTGGTGAATTCCTTGGTGCCTTCGGCCAAGCCGACGAAATTCTCGACGGTTTTGGGCGCTTCTTTTTCAAGCAGGCGAATGACGATGTCGCCCTGCGAAGTTTCGAAAATTGCGTAGGTCCCTGCGGCTCTGCTCATGAGTTTTCTTCTCCCAGGTTACGCAACAATCGTACACGAGCGGCCGTCGGGCACGCCACCCGTGGGCAAAAAGCGCCGCGCGGTTACCAGCCTTTTTTCTTGCGCAATTCCGTGATGTGCGCGGCGTGATGACGGCCGTGCCATTCGTAGACGAACAGCAGCCAATCGATAGTGCGCTCGCCCTGCTCCGGGTGAACAAGTTTGCGCGAAAAATCTCCGGGCTGGAGGGTGTGCCATAACAGATCCCAGCGCTGGTGCAGCGCGTCCAGCAATTGCTGCGATGGCTCGATGGGACCTTTCGCGTCGCCAAGCTTGGCCCACAGGGCTTCCTGATACGGGCGGATGGTGGGGTCGTCTTCCGTCATGGCCAGTTTCAAGCGCACATAGGCGTTCATGTGGCTGTCAGGAATGTGATGAATCACCTGGCGAACGGTCCAGCCGCCTTCGCGATAGGGTGTATCGAGCTGAGAGTCGTTCAGGCCGCGCACCGCTTCACGAAAATTTTTTGGTGCGCGTGCGATGGAGGCGATGGCTTCCTCTCGTGTTTTTTGCGTAATGTCTTTCGGGATTTGAAGCTTACCAACGGGGTAGCGGGCATCCATGGGAATCTCCTTCGGTTCGAACAGTAACGTAAACGACCCGGACCTGGAACGGTCCGTGTTCTTTGATTGTGCCGGAATTGCCGGTGAGATTTTTGCAGCAGCGCTCAGCGGCGGAAGAAAATCGCCTTCCAATTTGGCCCCGTCGAGCGGCAAACCTCGCCGCTCAGGTACAATAAGCTGTTTTGCGGCACGGAGTTGCAGCCATTGTATCCAGGGTAGATGCGCTGGAATCAAATACCAGGAGCTGTTCAAAATGTACAACGTGGTTATTATCGGCAGCGGATGCGCCGGCCTGACCGCCGCGATCTACGCGGCGCGCGCGAATCTGAAGCCCCTGGTGATTGACGGCCACGAGCCGGGTGGACAACTGACGCTGACCACCATGGTGGAGAATTTTCCGGGGTTTCCCGACGGCATTCTGGGCCACGAGTTGATCGAGAATATGCGCAAGCAGGCGCAGCGTTTCGGCGCGGAGTTCAATGCTGGGGTAGTCACCGACGTTGACCTCACGAAGCGCCCCTTCAAAGTGACGGCGGGCGCGGATAGCTATGAAACGAAGACGCTGATTGTAGCCGCGGGCGCGTCGGCGCGTTTGCTGGGCTTGCCAGAAGAGCGGCCGTTGCTGGGCAGCGGTGTTTCCACGTGCGCGACGTGCGACGGCTTCTTTTTCCGCGGCAAGCAGATCGCCGTGGTCGGCGGCGGAGACTCCGCCATGGAAGAGGCGAATTTTCTGACGCGCTACGCCTCGAAGCTGTATTTGATTCACCGGCGCAACGACTTTCGCGCTTCGAAAATCATGATCGACCGAGCGCGCGCCAACGAGAAGATCGAATTTGTCACACCTGCCATAGTCGAAAAAATTCTTGCGAACAACCAGGGCGTGGAAGGGATTCGATTGCGCAATCCGGACACCAACGAGATGCGCGACCTGCAAGTGCACGGAGTTTTCGTGGCCATCGGACACGATCCGAATACCGCGGCCTTTCGCGGCAAGATTGAAACCGATGCCAACGGGTATCTGCTGGCCAAGGACGGAAGCAAAACCAGCATCCCCGGCGTTTTTGTCGCGGGCGATGTGCAGGATCACCGCTATCGGCAAGCGGTGACCGCCGCGGGCTCCGGCTGCATGGCGGCGATGGACGCGGAAAAGTTCCTCGAAGAGCACAAAGACTAGTTTCACCCACCACGCGCTGCCATAATCGACGGGCATGCTTCGAGCGGTCCTCCTCAAGCTTTCCGAAAGCAAATCGTTCGCGCACTGGGTCACTACCAACGCCCACACGCGGCGCATGGCGCGGCGATTCGTGGCGGGCGAAACACTGGACGACGCCATTCTGGCGGCGCGCGAATGCAATCGCCAGGGGATGCTGGCGAGCCTCGATTATCTCGGCGAAAACGTTTCCACGGCCGAAGATGCGCAACGCGCGCGCGACGCCTATCTGGAAATTTACAACCGCATCTCCCGCGAAAATCTATACGCCAACGTCTCCTGCAAACTGACGCAACTGGGACTGGACCTCAGCCCGGAATTCTGCGAAGGCATGTTGTTGTCCATCGTCGAGCACGCGTCGAGTCACGAAAATTTTCTGCGCGTGGATATGGAAGGCTCGGTGTACACCCAGCGCACCGTGGAACTGGTGAAGCGGGTGCGTTCGCGGAATCCCGCGGTGGGCACGGTGATCCAGTCCTATTTGTATCGGAGCGCGGGCGACATTACCGATCTGTTGAGTTATGGATGCCGGATGCGGCTGTGCAAAGGCGCGTACAAAGAACCGCCCGGCGTGGCGTTTCCGAAGAAGAAAGATGTGGATGCAAATTACACCCGGCTGATGGAGATGCTGTTGCCCAGCGGGTTTTATCACGGCATCGCCACGCACGATCGGGCGATGATTTCGGCTACGATCCGCTTTGCCGCCGCAAACCAAATTTTAAAAGATGATTTCGAGTTCCAGATGCTCTACGGCGTGCGCACCGATTTGCAGCGGCGTTTAGTCAAAGACGGTTTTCGACTGCGCATTTACATTCCATACGGCCGCGACTGGTTTCCATACTTCATGCGGCGGCTCGCGGAACGGCCCGCCAACGTGGCGTTTTTCGCTCGCAACTTACTGCGCGGTTAGCAAAATTCCGCCCGCGTGTCTTGTTTGCGCCTAGAGTTTGCGGCAGACGGTGACGCCGTCGCGCAACGGAATCAATACCGAAAAAAGTTCCTTCGATTCATACACCATGCGGTTCAATTCCTGCACGCCGCGCGTGTCGGCATCGTCCGCCAGCGCTTCCTTGGCCACTTTTCCAGACCACAGCGTGTTGTCGGTGATGAACAAGCCACCGCGCTTTAGCTTGGGCAACGCCATCTTCGCGGCGTCAGGGTACTGGCGCTTGTAGATGTCGTTGAAGACCATGTCGAACGTGCCCGTGGTTTTCTGGAATACTGCCAGAGCGTCGCCGGTTTCCATCTGAATGCGGTCGGCTACTCCGGTGCGTTCGAAATAATCGCTGGCGCGTTTGGCGTTTTCCGGATCGCCGTCGGTGTAGGTGATTTTCGCTTGCGGACCGGCGGCACGCGCGAGCCACACGGTGGAATAGCCGATGGCTGAGCCCAGTTCGAAAATTCTTTGTGCGCCGGAAACTTGCACCAGCAAAGCGAGGATGCGCGCCACGGCCGGGCCAATGATAGGGACGTTCTGCTCCGCGGCGTATTCCTCCATTTCGTTGAGCACTTCGTCGCGTTTGGGCAACAGTTGATACAGATAATCTTCGATATCTTCCTGCATGAAACCGCTACGGAGATTTTTCGGCAGCTTCACAAACTTTCTCCTGGATTGAGCGCGTGAATTTCGAGACCGGCAATGCCCTTGCTTTCGGCGCGCAGCGCCTCCGGCGTACCGGTCAGCACGGGAAACGTACCATAGTGCATGGGGACGACGTGCTTCACGCCGAGGAGACGAATGGCGTGCGCGGCTTCACGCGGGCCCATGGTGAAATTGTCGCCGATGGGCAGGCAGGCGATATCCGGTTTGTACAATTCACCGATGAGCTTCATGTCGCCAAATACCGTGGTGTCTCCCGCGTGAAAAATGGTGAGGCCGCCGGGCATGCGCACGATGAAGGAGGCGGGCTCGCCGCCATAAATTAATTTGCCGTGTTCTTCGATGGAGTTGGAGTGAAAGGCGTGCGACATGGTCACTTCGAACTCACCGACGCGCACGGTGCCGCCTTTGCCCATGGGCTTCACCTGCTCTGCGAAACCCTGGCCGCCGATCCATTGCGCGGTTTCAAAAATGGCCAGAATTTTGGGCTTGTGTTCCTTGGCCAGAGTCAGCAGATCGCCGAAGTGGTCGCTGTGCGCGTGGGTCAAAAAAATCGCGTCCAGCCGCTTCATCTTCTTGCTAGCTTCGGGGCATACGGGATTGGTAGTGACCCAGGAATCGAGCAGGGCTACTTCGCCGCCTGAAGTGGTGAGCGAAAAAGTGCTGTGGCCTAAAAAAGTAATTCTGTTGCCTTTCAGATCGAGCATGGGATTTCTCCGAGGGTTTGATGGTTGCGACGCGTCCATCATTTGGATGCAGAAGCGCTGTCGCCGGAGGTTAAAACCGTGCGGATGGCGGCTTCGTAGGTGTCACGATTGTTTTCGCCGAGTAGATGGCCGATCTGTCGGCCGTCTTTGGCATAAAAGAAGGATGCTGGAATGGCGCCATTCCAGCCGGGAAGAACGGATTGGACGAAGGCGGATTCTTCGCCTTTTTTCTTGCGGTAATTGGGGAAGACCGGCTTGTAGCGGGCGATGAAGCGGCGCATGAGGATGAGGTCGCCGTCGTCGTCGAGATTTACGCCGACAACTTTGAGGCCTTTGGGGGCGTATTGCTTGGCGAGTTCGTTGAGCATGGGATATTCGTCGCGACAGGGCTCGCACCAGGTGGCCCAGAAGGTGATGAGCAGGGGCTGGCCGCGATATTGCTCGAGCAGTTTCTGGTAGCCCTGGGCATCGATGATGACGGGATCTTTGGTTGCGGGGGCCTTGGGGG
>DATCOK010000528.1:0-2966 GCA_036564765.1 Candidatus Acidiferrum sp.
ATCTCGGGCAACACCGTTCTCGAGTCCGTTGCAGCGCACGTTGCAGTTTTTTGTCGCGCATTCCAACAACCGCCCTTTGTTCTCAACCCCTTCCAGCATCTTTCCCCTAAAACAGGGGGGTGCCTCAATTTCCAAACCAAAAATGAACCACCCGCAGCTCCAACATCGAATTCCGAACCTCGAACACCCAGAAAGGAACGCCCATGAACTCCCCAGCTACTGAAACAACCACCGCCCACGAGCGCTGCCAATACCGCACCCCCGCCGGACGCCGCTGCGCTCTGCACATCCTCGACCCCCGCTCCTCCTTCTGCCCCCGCCACGCCTCCGCACAGATCCCCGACTCCCAGGACTTCTCCGCCCTCATCCTCAAGCACGCCGGCGACTTCGACGACTGCGCCGAGATCAAGCACGCCCTCGCCTCCCTCTTCAAACTCCTCGCCAGCGGCCGCATCACCTCCCGCCGCGCCAAGGCCCTCGCTTACATCGCCAGCCTGCTCCTCCGCACCTTGCGCGACAGCAGCACCATGGCCGCCAACCAGGGAGTCGAGATCGTCGTCACGCCCCGCGACCGCGACATCCCTCCCGAAAATTCCCCCAGCCCATCCTCAGGTGGCATCACGGCGAGCAACTCCTCATCGAATGGTCACGCGTCGAATGGTCACGGCACGCAACCGTCCGCGTCTTCACAATCTGCTGCCGCAGTTTCTACGCTGGAAATCCCACCGGCGGCTCCGTCTGCCGCTTCTCAATCCACGGCGCCACCCGCACCAATTCCCGCCCCGCCCTCCGTCTACTATGGCCACGCTCCCACCCACCGCAGCCAGCCGCTACCGACGCGTAGGCATCCGCATCACCCCCGCGCCTCCGCCATTCCCACGCCCGCAATTTCTCCGCGCTGGAAACCCCACTTTGACGCCGCCGACGCCGCAGCCGTAAACTGCCTGAATGCCTCCGCTGTTCAGCTCGCGCCGCTCCAACTTCGATTGGCGTGGTTTCATCACGCCCGGCGTCAAGCTCCTCGTCCTCATCTGCTCCGGCGTTTTTCTGACGCAGACGCTCGCCGACATTTTTCTGGGCCGCGATCGCGCCTATCACCTCATCGCCCAGACCTTCGGCCTCATCCCCGACGCCGTCATTCACGGCCTGCGCATCTGGCAGCCCTTCACCTACATTTTTCTGCACGGCGGCCTGTTCCATCTATTAATCAACATGCTCATGCTCTGGATGTTCGGCCGAGAACTCGAGCAGGTCTGGGGCAAGCGCCGCTTCCTCAACTATTTCTTCATGTGTGGAGTCGGTGCGGGACTGATCGAAGTGGCGGTAAAAATGTTGCCGGTTTTCAGCAAGCAATCCGCGATGATTCCCACCATCGGCGCGAGCGGCGCGATCTTCGGCATTCTGCTCGCCAACGCCGTGTTATTTCCCGACCGCCGCATCTGGCTGATCCCCTTGCCGGTGACCATCCCCATGCGCCCCTACGTCGCGGTCATGGCCGCCATCGAATTTTTCGGCACGCTCAGTTCCGGCGGCGACGGCGTCAGCCATCTCTGCCATCTCGGCGGCATGCTGGTCGGCTACATCTATCTACGCCGCGGCTCTTTCCTCTACAACGTGCGCAACAGCGTCACCGACTGGAAAGTGCAGCGCAACAAAAAACGCTTCCAGGTCTACATGAACAAACAAAAAGAACCGCCGTCGCGCCCCGACAACTGGGTCAACTGAATAAGCCAACAACGATTCCGGGACCGATCAAGAAAAGCATCGTAAGAAATAGTCGGCAGCACGAATCAGAAAAAATAATCAGAAGGGCCAATCAGCAGAAGCGACGGATCATTCGGCAACTTCATGAGTTTCCGCCACTCGAAAATCGTCTGCACCATCGGTCCGGCCAGCAATTCGCGCCGCGTGATCGAAAAACTGCTGCAAGCCGGCATGGATGTAGCGCGCCTGAATTTTTCCCACGGCAAGCATGAACACCACGCCGCGAATATCGCCCTGCTGCGCGCCGCGGCGGCCAAGCAGGGCAAAACCATCGCGATCCTAGCCGACCTGCAAGGCCCCAAAATTCGCACCGGCGCGCTGGCGGGCAGCAAGACCGTGAATCTCGTAGCCGGGCAACAATTTGTAATCACCACCGCGCGAATTCTCGGCGATTCCACCCGCGTGAATACCACCTTCACGCCGCTGCCGCGCGAAGTGCACCGCGGCGACCGGATTTTGCTCTCGGACGGACTGATCGAGTTGCGCGTGGAGCGGGTGCGCGGCCGTGAAGTAATCACCAGAGTTGTGAATGGCGGAGCGCTCGGCGAAAACAAAGGAATCAATTTGCCGGGCATCCAGTTGCGGGTTCCGGCGCTGACTCCCAAAGATAAAGCGGATTTGCTGTTCGCGCTCGAGCAGGACGCCGATTACATCGCGGTAAGTTTCGTGCGCCGCCCGGAAGACGTGTTGCAAGCCAAGGCCCTGATCCGCAAAGCGGGAAAAGATACGCCGGTGATCGCCAAGCTGGAAAAGCCGGAAGCCATCGAAAATCTCGATGCAATTTTGCGCGCGGCCGATGGCGTCATGGTCGCGCGCGGCGATCTCGGCGTGGAGATGCGCCCGGAGCGCGTGCCGGTGGTGCAGAAAACCATCATCGGCAAAGCGCGCGAGTTTCGCCGCCCGGTCATTACCGCTACGCAGATGCTCGAATCCATGACCGGAAATCCCCGGCCGACTCGCGCGGAAGCTTCGGACGTGGCCAACGCGATCTTCGACGGCTCGGATGCGGTGATGCTTTCCGCGGAGACCGCTTCCGGCGCCTATCCGGTGGAAGCGGTGCAGATGATGTCGCGCATCATCGAGGAGGCGGAAAAAAGTATCCGCGAATTTCCGCGGCCGGCGATGCAGGAGCAACTGAAAGTCCCGGAGACGGTGGCGGAACTGGTGTGCCACGCGTCGCGCGAACTGCACATGCGGGTGAT